>JAFAOB010000291.1 GCA_019238055.1 Alphaproteobacteria bacterium | reverse complement strand
AGACAATTGCAGACGATCCACGCGAATGTGATCTGGAGCCCGGTCGCGTTCATCGACACCGGTGTCGAATACATGTGGGGTCAGCGCCGGGTGGTGGCCAATATCTATGGTCAGGAACAAGCCATTATCGGCAAGTTCCGCGTCAAGTTTTAACGCCACAAGCATCGAGCCTCACGGGCCCGCGGGTTACCGCGGGCTTTTTTTGTGCCCGATAGTTCGTTTCGTTGATTGAGCGGACGCCACACGATAGGCGGCAACCTGCCTATGCGGGCTCAATAATTCGCGATCTCGATCAGGTTCTGATCGGGATCGCGAATATAGACCGACTGGATCGTGCCGATGGCGCCGGCGCGCGGTCCCGGCCCGGCGACGACTGGCACGCCGCACCGCTCGAGATGCGCCATAACTTCGGCAAGCGGCACCGTCGTGATGAAGCAGAGATCGCCCGAGCCCGGCGTCGGTTTGTCCGCGACGAGACCGGGAATTCGGTCGGCGGGATGCAGATTGATCTTTTGCTGGCCGAATTTGAGCGCGGTGCGGCCCTCCCCAAAATGCACGACCTCCATTCCCAGCACCCTTGTATAGAAGGCGCAGGTGCGGTCGATGTCAGCGACCGTAAGCACCAGGTGATCGAGGCGTTCGATATTCATCCGATCCGTCCTTTCTCGCGCCGAGGCAAGCGCGCATGATCATAGCCCAAGACGGGCCTGAGGGCGGAACAAGGGAGGAGAGTGCCGAATGAATCGTCTCGATGGCAAAGTGGCTCTGATCTCGGGCGCGGCGCGCGGGATTGGCGCGGCCACGGCCCGACTGATGGCTGAGGCGGGGGCCAAGGTCACGATTGGCGACCTGCTCGACGAGCGCGGGCGAGAGACTGCGGCGGCGTTCGAGGGGCTTTACGTCCATCTCGACGTTACCCAAGAGGCGGACTGGACGGCGGCGATTGCTGCCGCCGTCGAGCGCTTTGGCGGGCTCGACATCCTGGTCAACAATGCCGGTGTGTTTCTCGGCAAAGGGATCGAGGAGGCGAGCCTTGACGAATGGCATCGGCTCTGTGCCGTCAATTTGACCGGCGTTTTCCTCGGCACCAAGCACGCGTTGCCGGCCCTGCGCGAGCGGGCGCGGCAGAGCGCCCATGGCAGCGCCATTGTCAATCTGGCGTCGGTCGCGGGGCTTGTCGGTTCGCAAAACGACCCGCTCTATTCGATGACCAAGGGCGGGGTGACATTGTTCACCAAATCGGCAGCGCTCGAATTCGCCCGCAAGGGCTACCGTATCCGCGTGAACTCGATCCATCCCGGATTGATCGAGACCGATATGGGCCAACAAACCTTTGTCGCTCGGGCACGCAATGTTGGCACCAACGACATCGAGGCCGCACGCCAAGTGGCGCTCGAACGCCATCCGATCGGGCGACTCGGTCAGCCGGACGACATCGCCAAGGGGATTGTCTTTCTTGCCTCTGATGATTCGGCATTTATGACCGGCGCCGGATTGGTCATCGACGGCGGGTCAACGGCACAATAAACCCGTCGCCGGCTCAGTGTGTGTCCGCGACCGCAGCGCCCAGAATGCGGCCGTCATCCGCTTCGATAAGAACCGCGAGCCGGTCGGCATGCCACCCGATCGGCGCCTCCATCGCTGCGCCATTGCGGTCGAAGCGGCCGATCTCGGAAATCCCGCGCACGACATCGACATGCGTCAGGGTGCGGCCCTCATTCTCGCCGCCTCGGACGGCATCGGCACGCCGTCGGTCAAAGCCGATCAATACAGCCGAACCACCGGCACCACTTGCGACCGATCCGATTACGACCCGCGCCTGCCCGTGATCGAGCGACAACATTACCGGGATTGCCGCGGGCGAGCGGCCCGCGGCGCCAATCGCCTGCTCTACCGCGCTCTGATCGGAGCCGACCGCCTGCCACCGGCCATCGACGACGATCTGCGGCGTGTACACCATATCAGTGCGGAGAAGCTGGGCATATCGCCGCTGACGCGCAGTGGCCGCAGCACTCGAAAACGGGTCCTTCCAACCGAGCCGGTCCCAGTAATCGACATGAAAAGAGAGCGCCAGCACCTCGGGTCGGCTCGCCAACTCTGCGAGGAATGCATCCGCCGGCGGACAGGACGAGCATCCTTCTGAGGTGAAAAGTTCGACCACAACCGGCCGCTCCGCCGCCCCGATCGATCGGCTGGCGACCAGTAGCAGGGCGGCGGCGAGGAAGGCTGCGGTTTTTCTCATGCGCATCAAGATAGCGTATCGCCGGAGCGCCCGGGTTCAACAGCGTGTGAGCGGGGTTGGCGCCGGTCCACCCTGAGCAAGAGCTCGCCGCCTGGCCTCAACCGGCGGCGATGGGTTCCAGGGGGGCGGCGTCGTGAACTTCATGCGCCTTGACAGAAAGGCTCGGGCACATGTGCAATAACAGCGCCACGAGCCCGGTCCAACCGGTCTGGTGTGGCGCGCCGAGCCCTTTGCCGGTGTCACCGTCAAAGTACTCGTAAAATAACAGATGGTCGCGAAACTCGGGATCGTTTTGTTCGATCTCCGAAGCTCCAAGATAAACCCGCTGGCCGGCCGCGTCAGGTAAAAACAATCGGCACAGCCGTCTCGCCAATTCGGCCGCCACTTCGCCCAGATGCAAGAGGTTGCCGGAACCTATAGGGCATTCAACGCGGAAATCATCACCGTAATAGCTGTGAAAACGCTGCAGCGACTCAATCAACAGATAGTTCACCTGAAGCCAGATCGGGCCGCGCCAGTTCGAGTTGCCGCCAAATATGGCGGATCTGGCTTCCCCGGGGACATAATGGACGCTGATCTGATTGCCGGCATGCTCAAAGACATAAGGGTTGTGCTCGTGAAATTTGGACAGCGAACGCACCCCGTAATCTGACAGAAACTCAGTCTTGTCGAGCGTGCGGTACAGCAGCCGCTTCATGCGATGGCCGCGCAGCAGCGACAACAGATGCTTGTCACCGGCGCTGGGATCGTGCCAGCGCGAGACCAACCGCGCCAGTTGCGGGCGATGCTCCAGAAACCACAGGGTGCGTGCCCTGAACGCAGGCAATCGGGCGAGAATCGAGGCGTCGAGCACCTCGACCGCAAACAGCGGGATGAGCCCGACCATTGAGCGCAGACGTAACGGGATCCGTTCGCCATCGGGCAGATGCAGAACATCGTAATAGAACTCGTCGGCCTCGTCCCACAAGCCGATCCCGTCGCCGCCGATATTGGTCATCGCTTCGGCGATATAGAGGAAATGTTCGAAAAACTTGGAGGCGATATCCTCGTAGACGTGATCTGCGAGCGCCAGTTCGAGAGCGATCCGCATCAGGTTCAATGTGTACATCGCCATCCAGGCGGTGCCGTCCGATTGGTTGATCGTGCCGCCGGTCGGCAGCGGCGCGCTGCGGTCGAAAATCCCGATATTGTCGAGACCAAGAAACCCACCCTGGAAAATGTTGCGCCCCTCGACATCCTTGCGGTTGACCCACCAGGTGAAGTTCAGCATCAGCCGGTGGAACACGCGTTCGAGAAACGCACGATCGGCGCGGCCGCCATTATGCTCGCGGTCGATTTCATAAACCCGCCAAACCGCCCAAGCGTGCACCGGCGGATTGACATCGCCGAACGACCATTCATAAGCGGGAAGTTGTCCATTCGGATGCATGTACCAGTCGCGGGTCAACAGCAACAGCTGTCGTTTGGCATATTGCGGATCGACCCCGGCCAGGACCACAGCATGGAAAGCAAGGTCCCATGCCGCATACCAAGGATATTCCCATTTGTCCGGCATCGAGATGATGTCGGCGTTGTTGAGATGCCGCCAATCGGCGTTACGGCCATGCTTGCGCGGCTCGGGCGGCGGCGGCTGAGCCGGATCGCCGTCGAGCCATTCCGGGATGTCAAAGTAATAGAATTGCTTTGTCCACAGCATGCCGGCGATCGCCTGGCGGTGAACGAGGCGCATTTCGGGGTCGTTGAGGCCACGTTGCAGAACCGCGTAAAATTCGTCGGCTTCGGCGCGGCGCCGCCTGAGAATTGTATCGAAATCGACAAAGCCGTCATCCATCGCACCGCCGCTCAACCGCAAGCGAACGCGGGCGTTGCCGCCGGCTGGCAAATGCATCTGGTAATGAGCGGCGGCCTTGGTGCCGAGCTGGGCCGGATTGATTGCGTCTCGATCGCCATTGACGATGTAGTCGTTGATCCCGTCTTTGAAGTACTCGCCGGTTGCTGGACTTCCCCATAGCCGCCGAGTGTTGGTTTCGTTTTCGCAGAACAGAAATTCGGGTGCGCCGTCGCAGACGAGCCGCATCGGCGACATCAACGGGTGATCGATCGAAATACCCGCGCCGCGCGCCGCGAGGCGTGGTCGCATCGAATCCGTCTTCCACGACCAGATATTGCGCGCCCACAGCTGCGGCAGCAGGTGCAACGACGCCGCGATGCGCGCACGGTTGTGAACCGTGATCTGCATCAGGATGTCTTCGGGGTCGGCCTTGGCGTATTCGATCTCGACATCGAAATAACGCCGGTCGGCAAAAATCCCGGTGTCGATCAGTTCGAATTCCGGCTGGTCGCGATTGCGCCGCCGGTTTTCCTCGACGAGCAGCGCATAAGGAAAGGCCGCATGCGGATATTTGTAGAGCATGCGCATATAAGAATGCGTCGGGGTCCCATCTAGGTAATAGTACAGCTCTTTGATATCTTCGCCGTGGTTGCCTTCGAAATTTGTGAGGCCGAAGAGCCGTTCCTTGAGGATCGGGTCCTTGCCGTTCCACAGTGCGAGTGCGAGGCACAGCCGCAGCTGATCATCGCCAAAACCGGCGATCCCGTCCTCGCCCCAGCGGTAGGCGCGGCTGCGTGCATGATCGTGCGGCAGGTACTCCCAAGCGTCGCCGTTGGCACTGTAATCCTCGCGCACGGTGCCCCATTGCCGCTCGCTCAGATAAGGACCCCAACGCCGCCAATGAACGCCTCGCGCGACTGCCGCGAGTCGCGCCGCCTCTGCCGATACCGATCCGCTGTCTCTTGCCATCACATTAACCCCGGACGACCTGTTCGCGCCCGCGTCTCGGCGGGGCAGCACCGTTCCTCCAGGTGATCCTACACGACTGGCCCGAGGCTAAGCGTGAAATCGATCGCGTATGCCCTGGTTAGAGGCTAGGGTATGTGCAAAACGGGAGCGACACGCCAGGTCGCGAGCGCTGCGCGGGCTTCCCGCACGAGGCGGTTTTATGATTGGTGTTCCGGCACCCTCGGCAAGGGGGTGCGGGATGGAGCGAAGCCTTGGCCAATTTGGGGATCGTCGCCTCGAAAAGGGGGGCGATGCTTCTCGACCGT
>JAFAOB010000289.1 GCA_019238055.1 Alphaproteobacteria bacterium | reverse complement strand
GGTGCGCACGCAGACGACGGAACCGACAAACCCGAGCGCACTGCTGATCAAGCTCAAGGGCGTAGGGATCGAATTCGCCTCGCTTGTCTGGCTCGAGGGGTTGTTCCGCAGCTTTACCAACCGGCGCCAAGTGGCCGCTTACGCCGGTTCGACGCCTGGGCGGAGATCGAACAAGCGGTCGAACGCGCCACTGAGTATTGAAATGCGCACAAGCACCCCTTCCTCTGGGGTCGGTGCCGGCGTCATCGCAGATCGCGCCGCCCTGGGATCGCAGTCCTGCCAAATGTCGCCCTCATTTAGCGGATGCACCACTAAGCGGAATCGCTGCCATACATTTTTGTCAGTTTCGGCACACCCCCAAGGGACGATTTATCGGTCTCCGATCGAGTTGCACCGGAGATCGGCATGCTATGCCAGCGCGGCAGAGCCTCCGCTCAGGATCTGCGAGAGCATGTGTTCGCAGCTTCGGACGCGGATCTGCCTGTCGGCCGGATCGCGGCGATGCTAGATGCTATTTGTCAGCGTCTCCTCTGTTTCCAAGGTTCTCGGTCGCTGCCGCAGGACCGGCGAGACCACCGCCAGGCCGCAGCGTTGCCACGTGCCGCACAAGTTGACCGGGCAATTCGGCACCATCCGGGCGCAGGTCGCGACAGAGGTGCGCTCTGATGAAGGCAAAGCAAAGAATTTTGGCACCGCAAGATCGAATTGCTCGCCAGTTTTGGCTGCGAAGGGGTTGGCGACGATCGAATTTCGCTGCGTTGGCACGCCAATGAGACGGAAAGTCATGCACAACGGTCCGGGAATCTGGAGAATGCCGGTTGAGACGCGAATTCGTCTCTCGAGGCAGCATCCAGGAGGTTGTAATGCGGCTGGAAGGCAAGATCGCGGTCGTCGTCGGCGCCGGGCAAAGCCCAGGTGAGGGCATCGGCAACGGACGCGCGACGACGCTGCGCTTTGTCCAGGAGGGGGCCAAGGTGCTCGCAGTCGATCGCTCCCTCGCCTCCGCCGAGGAGACCGCGGCGATGGCTTTGGGGCCCGGTGAATGCGCGCCGTTCGCGGCCGATGTGACTCGTGAGAAAACCCTTGCCGCGATGATTGCCGAAGCGCGCCATCGGTGGGGCCGCATCGACATCCTGCATAACAATGTCGGGGTCAGCATCGCCGGCGGCGACAAGCCGCTTCTCGACCTCGACGAAGAAGCTTTTGACCGAGTGTGCGCGATCAATCTGCGAGGCACGATCATGGCCTGCAAGCACGCGATCCCGGTCATGCGCGAGCAGCGCGCCGGGGCGATCGTCAACATTTCCTCAGTCGCCGCCTTCGAGAATTACCCGCTCGTCGCCTATAAGGCGACCAAAGCGGCGATGGTCGCCTTCACCCGACAAGTGGCGATCGAGAACGCCGCTTACGGCATTCGGGCCAATGTGATCCTGCCGGGGCTGATGGATACGCCGATGGCGGTCGACACGCGCGCACGCGCGAGCAATCGGAGCCGCGCTGAGGTCGCCGCCGAACGCGACGCGCGCGTGCCGTTGCGCGGGCGCATGGGGACGGCATGGGACGTCGCCAACGCCGCATTGTTTCTCGCCTCCGATGAGGCGAACTTCATCACCGGCGCTGCGCTTCCGGTCGATGGCGGGGCGCTGGCCCGGATCGGCTGACACACAAGCCAACATCGCAGCGTTGCGGCCGATGCTGCGAACCGGAGGGGATCATGGCGGAACGCGGATCAGATTGCAAAACTGGCGCTGAGCACCTTGCTTCGTTACGCGATGGCAGGTCCGTCTACATCGATGGCACCCTGGTCGATGACGTGACCCTTCATCCGGCCTTCCGCAATGCGGTCGCCTCGGCCGCCGCCCTTTATGATTTCCAGGCGCGACCGGAAAACCTCGAAGCGACAACTTTCATGCCCGCAAGCGGTGGCCGGCGGATCAACCGGTGCTGGCAAAAACCGCGGAGTTTTCAGGAGCTGGTTGACCGCCACCGCGCCCTTGTCTTATGGGGCCGAGCAGTCGGGCGGCTTTGTCGGGCGCTCGCCTGATCACGTCGCGTCGAGCCTGTTGGGCCAGGTGATCGGCATCGACGTGTTTCGCCGCCATGGAGCGGCGCGGGCCAAGGCCCTCCTCGACTATTTCGATTACGCCAGCCGCAACGATCTGTTCCTGACCTACGTCATCATCAATCCGCAAGCCGACCGATCGAAAGCCTGGGGCGAGCAGGAGGAAGAATTGGTGGCCCGCCTCGTCGACGAAGACACCGGCGGCATCACTGTGCGCGGCGCCAAATGCTCGGCACCAGCGCAATCATGGCGAATGAAATCCTGGTGGCCAACCTGCAACCATTAAAGCCGGGTGAAGAAGATCTGGCGCTCTCCTTTGCTGTCCCGATCGCTACCAAGGGCTTGAAGATCCTGTCGCGCAAATCATACGAAGCCGCCGCTCTATCGGTATTCGATAACCCAATTTCGAGCCGTTTCGACGAGAATGACGCTCTGATTTACTTCGATGACGTCAAGGTTCCCTGGGAACGGGTTTTTGTCTATCGCGACACCGATATGTGCCGGGCGCAATTTCACGACACACTGGGCCATACCTTTCAGAATTACCAGGCGCAGATCCGGCTCAGCGTCAAGCTGCGACTGTTGGCTGGTATCGCGTGCCGGCTCGCCGAGACGATCGGCATCGTTCAGATGCCGGCGGTGCGCGAAGAACTCGGCTGGCTTGCCGCGCAGGCGGCGATGGTCGATGGCATGGTGGTCGGCATGGAGGCGGCCGGCCATCGGCACGATGGCTGGTGGGTCCCTGACAAGCACCTGATGTGTATTAGCTTATGGAATGGCCCGCCCCTCCTTCCGGCGCCGTAAGGGTGCCGGCGGTTCAGGAGGAGGAATTGGACATGGCTTTGGCGGCAATCTCGGTTCTCGGCGTGGATCTCGGCAAGACCGTAGGCAGCGTCGTGGGGCTGGATTCGTCTGGTGCGGTCGTCATGCGTCGCAAGGTGAGACGCGAGACATTGATCGGGCTGGCGGAGAAGCGGCCTGCGTGCGTTGTCGCAATGGAGGCGTGC
>JAFAOB010000205.1 GCA_019238055.1 Alphaproteobacteria bacterium | reverse complement strand
GGCGGTCGAGCGGGTCGCCCATTTCCTTTTGGAGATGCTGATGAGGCTGCAGGTTATCGGCTTGGCCGATGAAAACTCCTTTCAGTTGCCGCTGACCCAGGAGCAGATCAGCGATGCGGTCGGGCTCAGTGCGCCTCATCTCAACCGTACGCTTCGCGAATTGCGCGCCGACAATTTGCTCGATCTGCAGGACCGGCGGCTGATCATCAAGGATATCGAGGCGGTCCGTTCGCTGGCTGGATTTCAGGGTTACCATTTCAAGCGTTTGCATTTGCCCGAGCCAGCCCGAGCGACTAATGGCGAAGCCAGGCCGGATTTGGCCGCGCTGTTTGCGACGGCGGAGGTCGACCAACACTAGAAAACAAATAATCCCTCGGGCGGAGACCACCTCAGTTCATCGCTGAAGTTTTCGGCACGGCGCGCTCAGCTCGTCGGCGTCGGTTTAGATCGCGGCGCGGCCAGCCGCATTGGTTCTGCTGCGCTTAACCGGAATGCCATTCTGAGCTCTTAATTTAAGTTAAGCATTCATATTGTATTGTTATCATATTAAAATGACCAAAGATGTAAAAATAGATCACCTGAACCTTCCCTTTTCGTCTTCTTGGGTAATCGGATCTATAGGCGGCTGCCAAGGCGGTTATCTTGCTCCCGTGCAGCGGAACACTGGAACACGGGTAACGTTATCTGCAAAGCCTGCCCGGTTTTCCTCCATTGAGGGCGGATAAGGCGATGTACGGATTTCAGGAGATAAAAGCATGAGGCAGCTTCTCATGGTGTCGGTGGCGAGCCTCGCGCTCGTTCTCACCGGCCCCGTTTTTGCGCAAACCGGTCAAGGATCGACAACCGACCCCGGCGGTGGGACCGGCGCGGTGCAAGGTGCTGGCAACGAAAGTGCCGGACCGGCCAACGATTCCAATTCCCCTGCCGTCGGCCTTTCGGGCGCATTGGACAGAATGTACCTGCAGCAAAGAGCTGGGGCTGAGGGGGCCGGCGCATCGCAGATGGGCTCGGGGGCAGGAAATGTGTCTGGTGAGAATGCAGCCGGTCAGCGCGCAGGCGTAGCGACTAACGCGAATGACACCGGCAGCACCGCGACCGCCGGGGACCAGGCTGCAAGTGGAACAGCAGCCACAAAAGATACCGGCACCGCGGCGACTGGCGGAAATAAGACAGGCGGCGAAACAGCCAACGCGAATAATGCCGCCAGCTCCACAAAAGGCGCAAAGGGGTCTGGTGCCGGAACGGCGAATAAGACCGGCAGCGAGGCAACAAGCGGAAATCAGGCCGCGAGCGGAACTGGAAATGCGTCTTCATCCGATACCGGATCGACCGGGTCGACGAGCGGTTCAGGTTCTTCGTCCAGTGCTGGAGGGACGAGTTCTGGCAGCGGAACCAATTCAGGCGCTGCTAATACCAAATGATGTAACCTGGAGTTTGTTATTCGCGATCGTCAATCTAGTCATAGCGTAACGGTTACTCCAAGCATTGATTTAGATTATGACTACGTATGGCGGTCGAAAATGTCCAGGAGATCATCGCAGCATGGATGGAACTATGTTTCTGACTTTACCTTTACTGTGCAAGGCGACCGCACAGGATGGTGAGTTCTTCCTCTCGTTACTGGTCGCTGTGGCAATTCCGAAGGAGTGTCTGGGATGAGGATATCAAGGTTGCTGATGAGCGCGCTGCTGGCGAGCGCTATGGCGATCCCGGCGGCGATGGCGCAGACCGCGGGTACGGGTGCTGCCGCGGACCGCGGCGCGGCGGGCGGCAACGCCGGAGCGGCGAGTGCAGCAACGCTGCCGAGCCAGCGCATTACCATTGGGCCCGTCCAGGGAACCGGGGCTCTCGTCACTGTTGCTCCTTCGGGCGTACGCCAGATCCAGCAACAGTTGAACCGGCTGGGCTACAATGCCGGCTTTGTCAACGGTGTCTGGAACAGAAGCACTGAAATAGCGATGACCGAGTTCCAGCGGGCGCACGGACTTGACCCGACCGGAAATCTGGATTTCAGCACGATAGCTGCGCTCGGCCTGTGGAACAACATCTTCGGCAACCCGATCGGCAACGGCAACGAGGCGCTCGCCGGAGCGCAGAACAGTGGGGTGCCGCCCGCACGCGGCTTCGCCGGCAACCTGCCGAACCAGCGCATCACCAATGAAGGCTTTGGTGCTGGTGGAGGCAACGGCACCGGGGCCGGCGGTATGGGTGGCGGTTACGGCTCCACGATGGGGGGTGGCGGCGGTGTGAATTCCGGCATGGGTAATTCCGGCATGGATAACGGCGGCATGGGCGGCGCCGGCGGCGGCATGGGTGGTGGCGGCGGTATTCCGGCCACTGGCGGCGGAGTGCGGTAGTCCATAACCGAAATCGCGAAATCGCCACTGAGACTTGGCGCTGCGTCCTCGTGGACACAGCGCCTAGCTGGCGGTGAGGGTCATAAAATCGATTTGAACCGCTCGCTTTCTTCGGCCGACGTCAACAAGGATCACAGCTGGATGGACCAAAAATGGCTCCTGACTGGCGTGATATTGGCGGCCCTGTCATTGTCGGGTTGCAATAACAGTTCGGGCCCGTCCGCCAAGAACGTCGACAATATCAAGGCCGCCAAAGCGTCGACTCATGTTGTCGCGGGAACGCCGGGCAGTCGCGCGACAACCGCGCAGGATACAACAGCGCTGCCCGCAAACGACATTGCCGAGCGATCTCGGACCTCACCCCAACACGCTGAGAACGGCGAGAGGAAAGACACGGGCAGATCGGCTGGTCAGACTGCGACGGTTGCGAGTAACAACGCTGCGAGTAACAACCCCGAAATTGCACGGCGACACGCACCGAAGGTTCCGGAGATGGGCGGTTCTCTGACGCACACTAATGCGACAGAGCCGGCCTTGGCGAGTGCCGAGAATCATGGCGGTGCTCCGGTGAACGAGAAGGTAGCCCGCGATGATCAATCTTCCAACGGGAGCTCCAGGACACGCTCGGCTTTGATCACTGCTGAGCCCGGTACTGCGGCTCGTGCGATTGAGGACAGGACTGCAGGCACGTCAAATGCGAGTGGCATGCGCGCTTGCGGAGTGCTCGACTCCGAAGAACGGCCGGTTCTGGGCGCCGCTTATCCCGGCATCAGCGGTATCGCTACAGCGATGGATCTGATGCGACATATTGCGAGTAATGTTACGAGTGATGTCGGCATCCAGCCGAGCCAACCGGGCACCGTTTTAGCTTGCGCTCAGCAACCAGTGTTGGGGGCAGCCTATCCCGGCATCAGCGGTGCCGAAGTTGCCGCAGACCTCGAACCGCGCAACCCAATCGCGGCCTTGGTCGAGATTGCGGAAGCAACCAGGATACCAATACGTATCGACACACAGCCGGTGCTGGGTGCGGCCTATCCCGGCATCAGCGGCGCCGAAGTAGCCGCGGACCTGGAGCCGCGCAACCCGAACCACGTTTTGCTCAACATTGCCGAGGCGAGCGGGCAGCTCCCAGCGACGGCCGACACACAGCCAGTGTTGGGTGCGGCCTATCCCGGCATCAGTGGCGCCGCGTTGGCCAATCTCGTCGTCGCCAAGGAAACGGCTAATTCAAATGTGCAAATGGTAAAGCTTTATCGCATCCGGCAGCCGGTACTCAGTTTTGGCTACGCGAGGACCATTCGCGCCAAGCTGGTCAGCGACCATGCTAGTGCTTAATTGCGTTGAAATGCGATATTTTGTATAATATTTGAGGTGTGCATACCATTTGAGGTGTCGGGTGAGCCGGGTCGCGGTCGCATTGTCGTGTTCTGCCGAGCAACGAACTGAACTGATCAACCTCGCGCGCAGCC
>JAFAOB010000204.1 GCA_019238055.1 Alphaproteobacteria bacterium | reverse complement strand
GGCTGCGCGCGAGGTTGATCAGTTCAGTTCGTTGCTCGGCAGAACACGACAATGCGACCGCGACCCGGCTCACCCGACACCTCAAATGGTATGCACACCTCAAATATTATACAAAATATCGCATTTCAACGCAATTAAGCACTAGCTCTTGCTATATCTTCGGAAAAACTCCTCGTTTCCTCCATTCCAAATGCGGATCGTAGCCACGTGAAAATAATCTTCTCGATAAACGATCGGCTTAACATTTGGCGAGCCCAACCTGAGCGCAAGACGCCTTCTATTAACGCCTGCGCCCCGGCGAAGACGTCTCCATCGAAGCCGTATGCGTTCCCGTCCCTTTGAGTTAGGACCAACACATGCCGCCCCGTTACGTCGTCGCCCCACAGCAGAGGCTCTTCGACCAGATCGCGGCTGGTTATTGTCGCGCCGCTTGGACGTTCGCTCGCGAATCCGGCTCTGCCTTGATCTGGTAAATCGATTTTGCGGATTTTCTTCAAGAGCCCGCTTGTAGCAGCGTCTAACATGGCGGCGCGTTGGGGCGCAAAGGAGAATACTCCTTCGCCTTCCTCGAAGCGCACCCCCGCAGGTCGGCTCACCCCCTCGCGTACTCATATCGCGTGTGGCAGGATGGATGAGGAGCGGGTTGAGGTTGAATTCGGCGATATGGTCGGCGTGGTTGACGGCAAAACGCGCGTGATAGGCTCGCGTATGGGGTCCGTTTGGCGTTACTGGCCAATGAATTTGGCCGTCCCCGGCGGGGTGGCCTCGATGGCCGAGAGGAGGCTCGGCAATAGGGGCCTCAGATCGGCCAGTTGGTTGATTCTTGCCCAGAGCCCAACAACGGCAATGGAGAACGAGATAATGTCCTGTTGAAAGGACAGGTTTCGATCCACGGTTACGAATATATCGAACTGAGCCGAGGCGAGGGCGAGCAACTCTCCATTCTTGAGCGTCGTCCACCCCATTTGACGCGCGGTCTTTACCTCATGGGGAACGAGCTCGCGGCCGAGGCGCCAGTCAATACACTCGTCGAGCAGCACCCTCACGAAACCGTTTGGATTAGCCGGTCCTTCGCTTCCTCAAGGAACGCAATGACTTGCTTGCGCGTCACAGACGGGAACCCTTCGAGAAAGTCATCGATTGTGTCCCCCGCTTCGATGTAATCGAGCAGAGTCTGCACCGGAACTCTCGTGCCATAGAACACTGCAGTGCCCCCCATCACCTCGGGGCTGCAGCAGACAATTGGCTGTTTCATACGGATAAGACTACACCCATACCCGGGTCGGGTACAGGTGGGCCGCGGCGCTTGGTTGCCCGCACAACCGATAGCGGGTTGCGTGGCGCTCGCCCCGCCCCACGGATGCGGCTTTGAAAATGCGCTCGGCTTGATCGACAGGAAGCCCGATGCCCACGCGATAATTTCGATCGGAACGGGTCAGTGCTGCAGATGCACCGGCATGTCCATCATGTTGGCGTTGAGATTGGCAATGATCCAGACCGAGCCGGTGATGACGAGAAAGACGATCAGCACGCCAAACGCGAGGGCGACGACGTTGTTGGTGTGGTCGGGCCCGCTGCCCAGATGCAAAAAGAAGACAAGATGGACGCCGATCTGGGCAAAAGCGAGGACGATCAGCCCCATCGGCACCCCGGGAGACCACAGCAAGTTGGTTTGCGCGACGACAAACGACATGATCGTCAGCAGGACCGCGAGCCCGAGCCCCGCCGTGTATGAGAGATAGGTAGCGGTAGGCTCATATTCTTCGACGCCCGGTGTGCGGTCGTCGAACACGCGGTCATCACCGTCCATCAGCGGGCTCCCATCAGATAGACCAAGGTGAACACCCCGACCCAGACAATATCCAGCGCATGCCAGAACAGGCTGAAGCACAAGAGGCGCCGCAGCACCGCACCCCGCAATCCCTTGGCGACGACCTGCGCCACCATATAAAGGAGGAAAATGAGGCCACCGGTGACATGGACGCCGTGCGTGCCGACCAGGGTGAAAAAGCTGGACAGAAAGGCGCTGCGCGACGGCCCGGCACCTTCGCTCACCATGCGGGCGAATTCCCGCGCCTCGATAACGAGAAACGCCGCACCCAACACGAAGGTCAGCGCAGCGAAGATCAGGAACCGGTCCTGCCGCCGCCGTTCGGCGGACAATGCCCCAAGCCCCGCGGTATAGCTCGACAACAACAGACACATCGTCTCGATAAAGACGTTGCGCAGATTGAACAACTCGGCCCCGGTCGGTCCGCCGGCGGTGTTGGCCGACAACACCGCATAGGCGGCGAACAGTCCCGAGAACAGGACAAAGTCGCTGAGCAGGAAGATCCAGAACCCATAGGCGACAACAGTGCGCTTTGGCGCCGGTCCGCCGCCGCCCCGCCCGCGCGCCAGCGCGGCCGGGGCCCGTTCGATGGCCGTTATCGTCATGCCGGACCCCCCGCCAATCTGGCCCGCTCGATCCGTGCGATTTCGCCGACCGGGATTTCGCGCTCACGATCGTCGCCCCAACCAAACGCCATGATCGTAACCGCGACGGCCAGCAGCCCGACCAGCACCAACCACCAGATGTGCCAGATCAGCGAAAAGCCGATGAAGAACGCAAAGAAGGCGGTAATAAAACCGACGGGGCTGTTGCGCGGCATCTCAATGGCCGCATAAGCCGGCTGGACTGCCGGCTTCACTCTCCGACGTTTCAGCTCCCAGAACGCGTCGATCGTCTCGACGGTGGGCAGGACAGCGAAGTTGTAGGCCGGGGGCGGCGAGGAGGTTGCCCATTCCAGGGTCCGGCCGTTCCACGGGTCGCCGGTCAGGTCGCGGCGGAGTTCGCGGGTGCGGATGCTGACATAGAGCTGTGCGATCTGGCAGAGGACGCCAAGGAAGATGATGATGGCTCCGGCCTCCGCGACCAGCAGCAGCGGCTGCCAGCTCGGATCGGCAATATGCTGCAGGCGCCGAGTCATGCCCATCAGGCCCAGCTGATACAGCGGCATAAAGGCGAGATAGAAGCCGATGAGCCAGCACCAGAAGCTGGCCTTGCCCCATCTTTCGTCGAGGGTAAAACCAAATGCCTTCGGAAACCAATAATTGTAGCCTGCCAACATGCCGAACACGACGCCGCCGATGATCACGTTATGAAAATGGGCGACCAGGAAGGCGCTGTTGTGCAATACGAAATCGACCGGAGGCACGGCCAGCAGAACACCGGTCAGGCCGCCGATAACAAACGTGACCATAAAGCCGACCAAATACAGGACCGGCGTCGTAAAGACGATCCGACCGCGGTACATCGTGAACAGCCAGTTGAAGACTTTGGCCCCGGTCGGCACCGCAATGATCGACGACATGATGCCAAAGAAAGCATTGACGTCGGCACCCGCCCCCATCGTAAAGAAGTGATGCAGCCAAACCATGAAAGAAAGGACGCAAATTCCCAGGGTCGCCCAGACCATCGTGCGGTAGCTGAACAGCCCCTTGCCGGAAAAGGTCGAGGCCACTTCGGAGAAGACGCCGAACGCCGGCAAGATCAGGATGTAGACTTCGGGATGACCCCACGCCCAAAACAAATTCGCGTACATCATCTGGTTGCCGCCGGCATCATTCGTAAAGAAATGCATGCCGAGATAGCGGTCGAGCAGCAGCATCACAAAGGTCGCGGTCAGAACCGGGAAGGCCGCAACGATCAGCATACTTGAGGCCAGTGCGGTCCAGCAGAACACTGGCATGCGCATATAGGTCATGCCCGGGCAGCGCAATTTGAGGATCGTGGTCACGAAATTGACGCCGGTCAGCAAGGTGCCGATGCCCGAAATCTGCAATGACCAGAGATAGTAGTCGACGCCGACATCGGGCGAAAAGGCAAGCTCGGAGAGCGGCGGATAGCCCCACCAGGTCGCGCGCGAGAACGCGCCGATGACGAGCGATACGTTGATCAACAGCGCACCCGCCGCGGTTAGCCAGAAGCTGACCGAGTTCAGCGTCGGAAAGGCGACGTCGCGCACGCCGAGCTGCAACGGTACAACAAAATTCATCAGCCCGATGACGAGCGGCATCGCCACGAAAAAGATCATGATCGTGCCGTGCGCCGAGAAAATCTGATCGTAGTGATCGGGCGGCAGGTATCCTTGCGCGTGGCCGATCGCGATCGCCTGCTGCGTGCGCATCATGATCGCATCGGAATAGCCACGCAGCAGCATGACCAATCCCAGCGTGAAGTACATCACGCCGATGCGCTTGTGGTCGACGCTGGTCAGCCATTCGCGCCATAAGTACGGCCACCATCCCTTTACGGCGACGACCGCGAGCACCGCCAGGATGACGAGGCCGACCACTCCCATGGCGTATAATGGGAGAGGCTGGTCGAGGGGAATTGCCGTCCAGGTGAGCCTTCCCAGCATCTCAACCCCCTGCCTGCTGCCCGGGCGGACACCAGGCCGCACCAACGCCCGCCTTTCCGGGACCCGACACCGTCTGGTCGATAATGCGCTCGAACAGGTTCGGCTCGACGGAGCGATAGGTAGCTGGTGGCACAGCTTCGCTCGGCTTTGCCAATTGGGTATAGCCGGTATCGTTGAGCGCCGGTCCTTTGCCGCGCGCCTCTTTGACCCAAGCGTCAAAATCGCCGGCCGATACAGCCTTGGCGATGAACCGCATGTCGGAAAAGCCGTCGCCGCTGAACATCGCCGAAAACCCCGGATATTTGCCCGGCTTGTCCGCAAGCAGGTTGAGGTGGGTGGCCATACCGCCCATCGTGTAGATCTGGCTCCCAAGCTGCGGGACGAAGAATGAATTCATCACGGTCGCCGAGGTGAGCCGGAAATTCACCGGGGTCCCGACTGGAATAACCAGCTGATTGACCGCAGCAATACCTTGGTCGGGATAAATAAAAAGCCATTTCCAATCGAGCGCCACGACCTCGACCCGCAGCGGGTCGGCCTTCCCCGTGATCGGCGCCCGCGGATCGAGCTGATGCGAACCGATCCAGATCACCCCGCCCAGCAGGATCACGATCAGCGCCGGGATCGACCAGACGACGAACTCGATCCGCCCTTCATAGCCCTCATCCGGGGCGCGGCTGGCGCGGGCGTTGGACGCCCTGTACCACCAAGCAAACCCCAAGATCGCCACAATCACGGGAATCACGACGACTAGCATGATCGCGGTACAGTTGATCATGAGGAGCCGCTCTGCCGAGGCGATCGGCCCCTGCGGATCAATAACGCCGGCCGGCTGACAGGCAGCAATCGGCACCGCGGTGCAGACGAACAGCCATCGCCGCAAATCCGCGCGCCGGAGCCTGCCTCCGAGATGAGTTGCGAAACGGCGCGTTGCGCCAGCAGTCGCGTAACGCAAGTCATGCATGGCGGCCTCCGCTACAGAGGGCGGCACCGAAAATGTCGCTTACCGTCGCCCAAATGGTCAACTGGAGAGTCTAGTGAAGAAGGACGCCGCTTGCCAATCCCGCGTGCGTGCCGTGCCATGGGGCGCCGTGGCCATGCGCGGTAGAGCCGAGGATCGGGGAGTGGCGGGTTGTTTTCTCCCCTGGCCGAAGGTCTGAACGTCCGCATTCACCTGCACCGTCGTGCAAATTCAGAAACTATTCGCTTGGCTCAGCAATTGTCGGCAAGGACGGTGCCGGCGAAATGGAGCGAGCCGCAGATCAGGACCCGGGCGGGCGCGGGCTCGCCCGCGATTATAGCCGCGAGTGCCACCGCGACCGAGGCCGCTTCCTCGGCTGGGAGGCCGACCGAGCGGGCGGCGGCGGTGATCGCGGAGGCAGGGAGGGGGTTTTGCTCGCCGGGGATTGTCACGGCCCATAGCGCGCGCGCATATTTCGCCAGCGGCGCCAGAAAACCGGCGGCGTCCTTGGTGTTGAGCATGCCGACGATCAGATAAAGCGGCCGATCATGCCAACCGGCAACCGCGGCGGCCAGCACCTCGCCGGCGCCGGGATTGTGGCCGCCATCGAGCCACAATTCCCAGCCGGACGGCAACATGCCGACCAAGGGCCCGCGGCTCAGCCGCTGCATCCGCGCCGGCCAATCGATGTGGTGCAGGCCTTGCGCGATCGCCTCGCGAGAAATGTCGAGACCCGGCAATTGTTCGAGACAGGCGATCGCGATCCCGGAATTGCCGATCTGATGGGCTCCCGGCAATGACGGCAATGGCAAGTCGAATTGCCAGCGGAGGCCTTCGTAGCGCATGCCGCCGTTACCGGCTGCGCACCGCCATTCGCGGCCAAACCGAAACAGCGGAGCGCCGAGTGCTGCGGCGCGGGCATCGAATACGGCGGCGGCCTCGGGCGGCTGCGGGCCGATGATCGCCGGCGAACCGGGTTTCAAGATCCCGGCCTTCTCGCCGGCAATCGCCGCAATCGTATCGCCGAGAAAGGCCTGGTGATCAAGCGAGATCGGGGTGATCGCGGTCGCTGCCGGATGGCGCACGACATTTGTCGCGTCGCCCCGGCCGCCGAGCCCGGTTTCGAGCAGCACAAAATCAGCCGGGGTGCGGGCGAAAGCGCGAAACGCCGCCGCGGTCGTGATCTCGAAATAGGTGATCGGGGCGCCCTTGTTGGCGCGCTCGCATTCTTCGAGCAATTCGACCAGCCGATCTTCCTCGATCAGCCGGCCAGCCAACCGAATCCGTTCGTGAAAGCGGACGAGATGCGGCGAGGTGTAAACATGGACGCGGCGCCCGGCGGCCTCGAGACAGGCGCGCAAGGCTGCCACGGTCGAGCCCTTGCCGTTGGTGCCGGCAACATGGACGACCGGCGGCAGACGGTCCTGCGGGTTGCCGAGCGCCGCGAGCAGACCCTCGATCCGATCGAGCGAGAGATCGATCAGCTTTGGGTGCAGGCGCATCAGCCGCTCCAGAACGATGTCGCTGGCGGTCGCGGTCATGCCGGCTCCGGGGTCGGCAACGCCAGCGCTGGCGGTAGTATGGGCGGTGGCGTGTCGCGGAGCAACCCGAGCAATCGCCCGATCATCGGGCGCAGTTGAGCGCGCGGGACAACAAGATCGATCATGCCGTGCTCGAGCAGGTATTCGGCGCGTTGGAAGCCCTCCGGCAACTTCTCGCGGATCGTCTCCTCGATGACGCGTGCGCCTGCAAAGCCGATCGTGGCGCCAGGCTCGGCCAAGGTGATGTCGCCAATCATCGCAAACGAGGCCGAGACCCCTCCCGTCGTCGGATCAGTCAGCAGCACGATGTAGGGAAGACCGGCCTCCTTGACCATGTCGGCGGCGATAATCGTCCGCGCCATCTGCATCAACGAGAGAGCACCTTCCTGCATACGCGCTCCCCCGGAGGCAGGCACCGCGATCAGTGCCGCTTCCTGCAATATCGCGAGCTTCGCCGCGGTAACGACCGCCTCGCCGGCGGCAACACCCATCGATCCGCCCATAAATCCGAAATCAAAGGCCGCTACGACAGCGGCATGCCCGTCAATCCGGCCATGAGCCACGACAACGGCATCACTGCCGGGACCCCGCAGGCTCTGTGCTTCTCTGAGGCGATCCGTGTAGCGTCGGCGATCGCGAAAGCGCAGCGGGTCAGCGATTGTTTTTGGCAGTTCAATGCGTGAGAAGACACCGTCGTCGAACAGGATTTCGAGTCGTCGCATGGCCCCGATACGGTGATGGTAACCGCAATTGCGGCAGACATCCAGATTGGCTTCGAGTTCGCGGTGGAACAGCATTTGTTCGCAGCCGGGACACTTATTCCACAAATTGCCCGGTACTGACCTTTTGCTGACGACCGCGCGAATCTTCGGCAGGACGAAGTTGGTTAGCCAAGTCATCCATTCACACCACGACAACTGAGCACCGACATCGTCAAGACCTCCGAGAGCGACAAAATCATATCGACAATCATAGCCTCGCCCGATCAGCAGATGACCGCGGAACGCAAGCTCCTCCTAGAGAAGAGGTTTCTGCTCCTCCAGCGCGAGATGAAGCGCACCCAAAATGCCTGCGCGGGGTGTGTCAGTACCTAAATTTGCATCCTCCAACGCAAAGCGATCTGGTTTCGCGTTGGGTATCAGCCGCTCGCGTATTAAAGTAAATGGTGTCAGCCGGCGCGCGCTCGGATCATTTGAGGCGGCACACCGGCTCATCCCGGCTGAACGCCAAACCAATCCGCTAGGTTATTCGAGCGCTAGGGGCTGCCCGTCCAAATCCTCGGCGCGCTCGATTTCGATCAGCACCGCGAACCCAGTCTTTTGCGGGTCACGGTCTTTTTCCGGTTGCACCAGCCGGCGCCACACTTCCTCATAGACCGGCCCCGAACGATAGATCTTGGCGCGGCCGTAAAACCGAGCGATGCCGCCCTTTGGCAAGATGCCCTCTTCGCGCAACTGCGGCTTGCGAAAATATACCGTGAGCGCGGTGCCGTCGCGCAAATTGGCATTGGTCGAGCCCTTGCCGCGCTCCCACAACGCAATGTGCTCGTCGTCGTAAACCATTGTCCCGCCGCGCGGCGTAATCTGCGCGTATCCGTTTGGCAGCACACTGCCGACCAGGCAGACATTCGCGGGAAAGGCGGTGTTGATGTGCGAATGCAACACTCTTGGAATCTTGGCCATCACGTCTCCTCGAACTTGGTCTTGTAATTGTTGTCCAGCCACCACACCCGGTACCGGTCATACCTAATTTGGTACGCACCAGCGACTCACGGAAACCGGGGAGGAGGGTTGCCGATCGTTTATTAAGCTCGCGAACCGGCTTTCCGGCAAGCTCCTCGGGATCTTGGCGGCCGCCAGCATCCATCGCCGCTCCGGCGAACACACGGCAATGTGTCCATCAGCGCCGCTCGCGGGAGAAATGTCCAAGCTGCTCGATGAGATGAGTGATATCGGCGCGGAGCTGATCGAAATTTGAATTCTTCTCCAATGTTTTCTGATCCATATACAACGCGCGATCGACCTCGATCTGCAGGCTATGACGCCGCGCCGCCGGCCGGCCCTGGCGTTTGACGATCTCGACCCCCTTGTAGACTTCATTGATCCGCACATCATAGCCGCGGCGGCGCAGTACCCGGGCGACAAAGTCCGTGAATTCCTTGGCGCAAGTCGTGCCGTCGCGGTCGCCGAGCACGAAATCCGCGGGCCTCCCGATATCTCGAGCGCTGCGCTTTGACGGCATCGAGTGGCAGTTGATGTGCCAGACTGCACCGAATTTGGCATGAAGCCGGCTGCAGGCCTCGTCGAGCACGCGGTGATATGGGGTGTGACAGCGCTCGATGCGGGCCATAACTTCATCAATGCTGAGTTTTCGGTCGTAGATCGGGGTGCTCGGCCGCGCGATGCGGCGCACCAGCCCGAGACCGGCCCGGGTGTTTTGCGATGGCTTGAGGGGGTTGGGCCAGCGGCCGTCAATCAAGGCTTCGTCGATGTCCTCGACCCCGCGGTTTGGGTCGATATAACTGCGCGGAAATAGTGCGCCGATCAAGATGGCGCCATGCTCGGGTGCTGCAATGTAAAGCTCATCGACATAAGTGTCCTCGGCGCGGCGCAGCGTCTCCACATGGCAAGTGAAGCCAAAATCGTCGGGATAGTATGACCCGCTATGTGGTGAATCAAATACTAGCGGGACTTCTGCCGTTTCGGGGTCGTGGCGCCAAAGCACGCCGGGAATCTCGAACCTCATTCCTTTTGACTCATTATGGCGTCACCTACCGTGCCGGGTAGCAAATTTTGATTTTCGGTTGGCCGGACACATTGCCGAACCGTCCGATTTGTCCAAAATCTACGGGCTGCGCGGCCCCGGAGCAAGGTGGCAGCGGGCCCGGCAGCCATGGCGATGCGCAGCATCATGGAAGGGATGCGGTGCACTCTCGGACAGGTCTGCAGCCGAGATGACCTGGTCGACGATCGGGTGCAAGATGGGCTGCACACGACGCGAGTGGGAGTGCCCCGTGCCCGAGCCGAACTATCCCGTTGAACTGACCCCGCCCGATATCGAGCCTTACCGCGCCGGCAATACCGGGGTCGAATACGTCACGACCTTCGATAGCGGTGTCGCTGGTCCGCATGTGATGGTCACCGCGCTGACCCATGGTAACGAGATTTGCGGCGCAATCGCCCTCGATCGTCTGTTCCGCTCGGGGCTTCGGCCACGGCAGGGGATGCTAACCCTCGCCTTTGACAATGTCGCCGCCTACCACAGCTTCAACCCGCGATATCCGGTTGCTTCGCGTTTTGTCGACGAGGATTTCAACCGGTTATGGGATGAGGCCACGCTTGACGGGCCGCGGCAATCGGTCGAACTCGCCCGCGCGCGGGCGTTGCGGCCGTTTGTCGGTGCTGCCGATTTTCTGCTTGATATTCATTCGATGCAGCATGCGACAGCGCCGTTGATGCTGGCCGGCACACTTGAGCGCTCGGTGGCGCTGGCGCGCAGGGTGGGAATTCCCGAACTGATCATGTGCGATGTCGGGCATGCCGCCGGCAAGCGAATGCGCGACTATGGCCCGCTTGGTGATCCGGCATCAGCAAAGACGGCGCTGTTGATCGAAGCGGGACAGCATTGGCAGCGGCGCACAGGAGAGGTCGCAACCGATGTCATGCTGCGCTTCCTGACCGCCCTCGGCACGCTTACCCGAGAGGACGCCATGCCTTTCGGCGGTCCCGATTTCGATGCCCAACCCCGTCAACGGGTCATCGAAGTCACCGAGGCGGTGACGATCACCGGCAACCGGTTCGAATTCGCCGGCGATTTTCGCGGTCTCGAAGTCCTCACCCCAAAAGGGACCTTGATCGGCCGCGACGATGGCCGCGAGGTCCGCACGCCTTATGACGATTGCGTGTTGATCATGCCGTCGCGGCGGTCGGGGAAAGGTCAGACCGCCGTCCGCCTCGGCCGCTATGTCGGCTGACCAGCACAGTCTCCAGCTGAGGCTCGATCGGGCCGAGTCAGGATCAGCTCCCGCGCCGGCAAAACGCAGTTTTCCACCGGTCGTGGACGCGCGGGCTCGGGTTCTGGTCCTCGGCACCCTACCCGGCGAGGAGTCGCTGCGCGTCCAACAATATTACGCTCACCCGCGCAATCTGTTCTGGCCGATCCTGTTCGCCTTATTCGATGCTGCGCCGCTGGCTGATTACAGTGCAAAGCTGGCCTTTGTCAGGGCGCGAGGAATAGCGCTATGGGATGTCTGCAGGGTCGGCGAACGCGAGGCCAGCGCCGATTCAACGATCCGCCGGGAGACCCCGAACGCGATCGATCGGCTGCTCGACGAGCATCCCTCGATCCGTGCGGTCGCATTCAACGGCACCGGCGCCCGTCGCCTTTATGACAAGCATTTCCAGCGACGCCCCGAGCTGACTTATCTCGCAATGCCGTCGACGAGTCCGGCGCACGCGCGCCTCAATTTCGCCGCCAAGCTCGCCAAATGGACTGTGTTGCGCGAAATCTTGACGGAGCCGGCAGCCTAAAAAGCCGCTTTTGTATTGCTGCGCGACTCCCGCTGGGAGCGGATCACGCCGTTCCCGCTGCGGGCCATCAACGATCAGTGGAATTGCGGCATCACCTCGTCGCACAGCAAACGCATCGCGCGCATGACCTTTGCGTGCGGGATCAGACCTCCGCAATTGAGCTCGGCCAAGATGCCGTCGATGCCAAGTTCGTCCTGCAAGGCGCGCAGGCGCTGGCCGATGCTGGCTGGGGTACCGATCAGCACCTGACCCGTCAGCGCCTCATCATAAGTCAGGTTTTCGAGCCGGTGCAGACGTTCAGCCCGCCCCTCAATTGCCCGGGTGCCGCCGCGGGTCATTGAATCACGCAGCCGCTCGGTCTGCTCGCGATAAAAATGCATCAGGCTGTCGCGCGGCTCCTCGCGCGCCTGCGCTTCGGTTTCAGCGAGATAGGTCGGCACCCGCAGATGGACTTGGCCTCTGCCCTTGTGCCCGGCGGCCTCCCAGGCGTCGCGATAGTCGCGGATCGCCGGGGCGAATTCCGAGAACGAGCCGTGGCGGGCATTCAGAAAGATCGGCAGCCCGCGCGCGCCGACGGCGGGGTAAGTGTCGGGGCTGGCGGCAGCGATGCGGATCGGCGGATAGGGTTGCTGGTAGGGCTTCGGTGCCACCGAAATGTTGTGAAAGCTATAGTATTTCCCGTCATAATTGATGGCGGGTTGCGACCACGCCTGCTCCACAATGTCGAGCACTTCGACAAAACGATCGCGGCTTTCGGCGTATGACACGCCGTAATCTTCATAGGTGCGCGGCAAACCGCTGCGGCCGGCACCGAAAATCAGCCGGCCACGGCTAATCTGGTCGACCGTCGCGGCCTCTTCGGCGAGGCGCAAAGGATGGCATAGCGGCAAGACCTGGACCGCGATCCCGATCTTGATGCGGCGGGTGCGCGCAGCGATGGCGCTGGCAATGCTGAGCGGCGCGGATAAGACCGAGCGCTTCGGGTCGAAGTGGAGTTCGGCCAGCCACATCACATCGAGGCCCAGCTCCTCAGCCGCGTCGATCTGCTCGAACGCCTCGGCAAAGCTATCGGCGTCACTGCGCCCGGGCAGTGACGGAAACTGATGAAACATGCCGAATTCCATGCCGATCTCCTGCTGCGCGCCGTCTGATCAGGCGGCGCGATCATATCCGCGATTATCGTGAACTCGGCTCGAAGGTTGTGCAAGCGCGCCGAGCGGTTGAAGGTGGGCGAATTTTGGGCCGCTTGGCCCCCCAGCCGCTGCCGGATCCGGCCCGGATCCCTCTGGTCCCACGCAGCTCCACCCTCTACCCTAGCACCTCAGTCTGGCGCGGACGCTGGTGAGGAGGAACGAGCATGCAGGCGGCAATCATGGTGCCGGGAAGGGAAGGCGGTGTTTGGGACATCCGTGAGATCCAGCGCCCGATAGTCCCGCCTGGCCATATCCTGGTGCGGGTGCATGCCTCGTCGCTGAACCGCGCGGAAATGCGCACGGTGCGCAATCTGCGGCTCGCCGCTGGCCAGCCGGCGCCCGCGGAACGGACAGGCGGCAGCGATGCCGCAGGCGAGGTTGTCGAACTCGGCGAGGGCGTGACCGGTTTCAAGCCCGGCGATCGCGTGATGGGCCGCTGTAATGGCGGGTTTGCGGAGTATGCGTTGATCGATATGCGCGAGGCGATACTGGCGCCCGCGGCGCTGACCTGGGAAGAGGCGGCGGCGGTGCCGATCGTTTTTGTCGTCGTTCATGATGCGCTGTTTGCGAGCGCCCAATTGCGTCCTGGCGAGACCGTACTCGTAACGGCGGCGTCCTCCGGTGTGGGTGTCGCCACCTTGCAGCTCGCCAAGCTGATCGGCGCCAAGGTGATCGGCACCTCGCGCTCGGCCGAAAAGATTGAGACGTTGAAGGAATACGGGCTCGACACCGGTATCGTGACCGGCAGCGACGGCTTTGTCCAGGCGATTGGCCGGGTTGTCGGCGAGGAGGGTGTCGACATGATTGTCGATAATATCGGCGGAG
>JAFAOB010000199.1 GCA_019238055.1 Alphaproteobacteria bacterium | reverse complement strand
GCTGCGCGCGAGGTTGATCAGTTCAGTTCGTTGCTCGGCAGAACACGACAATGCGACCGCGACCCGGCTCACCCGACACCTCAAATGGTATGCACACCTCAAATATTATACAAAATATCGCATTTCAACGCAATTAAGCACTAGGTAGCTAGGTAGCGCGGGCGTCCTCGCGGATCAACGCCGCCCCCTTTTCACCGATCATGATGGTCGGCGCATTTGTGTTACCCGTGGTTACGGTCGGCATGACCGAAGCGTCGATTACCCGTAGCCCGGCGATCCCGCGAACCCGGAGCCGAGAGTCGACGACCGCCATCGGGTCCTCGCCCATTCGGCACGTGCCGACCGGATGGTGCAGGTTGGTGCCATCGCGATGCAGAAACTCATTGAGCTGCTGTTCCGTCTTCTGACCGGTGCCTGGCATCATTTCAGCCGCGCTGTACCGGTTGAGGGCGGGGGCGGCGAAGATCCGCCGTGCCTGGCCAATCCCGGCAAGCAGCACTCCAATATCGCTGGATGCCGACAGGTAGTTCGGACGAATAGCCGGCCGCTCGAGCGGATCAGCCGAGCGCGCCATGATCGTGCCGCGGCTGTCCGGCCGCGCCAGGCAGACCGCGATCGTCATCCCCGGCTCGCGTTCGAGCCGGCCATAGCCGCTCGGGTCGTAACTCCCCGGGGTGAACAACAATTGGAGATCAGGGCTGGCCAGTCCCTCGCGGCTGCGGCAAAACACCATCGCGGTGGTGACACCAAAGGTCAGGGCGCCGCGTCCTGTCGCGGCGTAGCGCACGATCTCCCCCGCCAGCTTTGGCCCGCGCGCGAGCTGGTTTACCGAGATCTCGCCCTTGACCCGATGCGATACGCGAGCGGCGAAATGGTCCGAAAGATTGGCGCCAACGCCGGGCAGATCGAGCACGACCGGGACGCCGATCGACTGCAGATAGGACGCCGGACCAATCCCTGACACCTGCAACAGATGCGGAGAATTTATGGTGCCACCACACAAGATCACTTCACGCGCAGCGGTTACATGCTCGACCTGACCGTTTCGGCGATACGCGACACCGCTACACCGGAGGCCATCGAAGCCAAGACCGGTGGCGACAGCCTTGGTAATCACCCGCAGATTTTTGCGGCGCCGGGCCTCGGCGAGAAAGGTCTGCGCGGTCGAGCCGCGAAACCGGCCGCCGCGCGTCATCTGCGAGTAGCCGACCCCCTCTTGCACGGCCCCATTGTAATCCGTGGTCAGCTTGAACCCGGCCTGCTGTGCTGCTTCGACAAAACAATGGGTTAGCGGGAGTATCGTGCGATACTCCTCGACCGGGAGCGGCCCGCCCTTGCCGCGATATTCTGGATCACCGGACGCATAATTTTCGAATTTCTTAAAAAACGGCAGAACATCTGCGTAGCTCCAGCCGCGGCACCCCATCTGTGCCCAGCCGTCGTAATCCGCCGGATTGCCGCGCACATAAAGCATACCGTTGATCGAGCTGGTCCCGCCCAGCACCCGGCCGCGCGGCCAGTGCAGCGATCGATTGCCGATTTCCGGCTCGGGCTCGGTATAGTAGTTCCAATTAACGAGCGGGTTGGCACGCAGGTGCAACGCGCCGGACGGGATATGGATCATTGGATGCCAGTCGCGCGGGCCGGCTTCGAGCAATATCACCCGCGCGCCGTCCTCGCTTAACCGCGCGGCGATCACACAGCCGGCCGACCCGGCACCGACAACAACGTAATCGGCATGCAATTCGCTCATCTGAGCTGCCTCAATAGACGGTATGGCGATCCAGGAAGCGGGTCACCCCACGCGATCCGGGAAATTCGTCGGCCCTCTCGATGGATGCAAGACTTCGACAAACAGATTGTGACCGAGGCCAGCCCGGCCTACTCGGCCGGCACGATCATCTTGCCAATTGGCCACAACGCCAAGCCCGCGAGTTTCAGATGGGCCCAGGCAAATGGCAGGCCGATGATGGTTATGGCGAGCCCTACTGCGAAGATGACATGCCCGAGGGCCAGCCACCAGCCGGCAAAGATGAACCAGATGATGTTGCCGATCGTGCCGAGCGGACCTGTGCCGATGTCTTCATGGCCAGTATAGGCGGCGCGCGAGACGGCGGCCTTGCCGAACGGCAATAGCGTATAGAGGGCGATGTTGAAGGCGGCACGCGTCCATGGCAGGCCGATGATCGTGACGGCCATGATGACCGCCGCAATAAACCAGGCGATCGCCATCCACAATCCGCCAAAGACGATCCAAAGCAGATTGAGGAGCAGGCTGACTTCCGGCATCTGATCTCCTGTGCGATTGCCGCTCACCTCACCTGGCGTCGGCCAGGCCGATCAGTCCCCGCCCCGTTTTGGGCTCCTCAGTGCCGGCACAGGAAGCCGCGTTCGGGGACAGCTCGAAGAGCTGCGTCGAGGGCCGTGGTTCCTTCGGCTATCTCAACGCTGTGGGTCGCAGTGCTTGTTACCACAGCAGGTGCCGAAATTCGGCGCGTCGATCGGCCAATATGAGCAGGTCCGACGGCGTGACCGGCAGCGGATCCGGGGCACACCGGCGAACTCAAGCCGTCCGCTTATAGAAAACACCCTCCTTCATGATATGGGTCAGATGCTCACCTTGTCCATCGAGCAGGGAAATGTCGGCGAGGGGATTGCCGTCGACCACGATGAGGTCTGCACGTGCTCCGGGAGCGACGACGCCGATCTCGCCGGAGCGATTTAGCAGCTCGGCGTTGACACTCGTCGCCGAGCGGATGATGTCGAACGGCGCCATCGCTTCGGCCCGGATCACGAACTCGCGCGACTGATGGCGGTGCATCGCCCCCAGAAGGTCGGTGCCGAAGCCGATCTTGACCCCTGCGGTTTGCAATATACCCAAGGAGCGCAATCCAGCCTCGCGGACATCGCCAAGCTTGGCGAGGCTCGCCTCGGGAAACCCAAGCTCGCGGCCGAAACGGTGCAGCGCGTCAAAAGTGACCAGCGTCGGCACGACAAAGGCGTCGGCACCGGCGACATGCTCGGCGGTCGGACGATCGATCAGATTGCCGTGCTCGATCGAGCGTACCCCAAAATCGATTGAGCGGTGGATTGCCGCGGGCGTATAGGCATGCGCCATCACATAAGTATGCCAAGCCTGCGCCTCCTCGACGATCGCGCGCACCTCGGCTTCGCTATATTGCAGGTTCCACACCGGGTCGTAGGGCGAGGCCACGCCCCCCGAAGCCATGATCTTGATCTGGGTCGCCCCTTTGCGCAGTTCGTCGCGCGCCGCACGGCGGCATTCGGCGATCCCATCGGCGATGCGGGCGAGCCCGGCTCCGCCCTCGCAGCAGGCGCAGGCAACGACCGAAGCCGAGCGCGTGCGCGGCCGCAGATCACCATGTCCGCCGGTCTGGCTCAGCGCCTGCCCCGACGGAAAAATCCGCGGGCCCCGCACCAAGCCGTCTTCGACCGCTTGCGCCAGACCGCCATCCGCACCGCCGGCATCACGGATCGTCGTAAAGCCGCGCTGCAATATGCCTTCGAGCACACGCGCCGCCTGCAAAATCACGAGGCTAACCGGCTGCTGCGACAGTCGCGCCAGCACCTGATCGACGGCGATCACGTGAACATGCGCATCGATCAGCCCCGGCATCAATGTGCGCCCGCCGAGATCGAAGGTTTCGGCAGCACTGCTTTTGATCGGCCGATCCGAGACCTCGCGGATCAGCCCATCCTCGACGAGGACATGATGGTCCTCGCGATGCTCCTGATGGGTACCATCAAGTACCGCGCAATTGGTAAAGATGACCGCAGCCATTGCGAGAAGCCTCCTCGCCTGATCGGCTCGGACAAGCTTAGAGCGGATATGGGCCGTATGAAAGCCGACGACTTGCCGAACAAGCGGCCGGCGGCTAACGTGGCTGTGGCCATTTCAGGGGAGGAACAGCGATGTCGATACTCGTGATCGGCGGTACCGGCTTTATCGGGCGCCGTCTCGTGCCACTGCTGGCGCAGCGGGGCGAGGAGATCGTTTGCATGGACATCAATCCGGCGACTGCCAATTACGAGGGTTTTGGCAAACAAGTGCGCGTGGTGCGCGGCGATGTCAGCCAATTCGACGATGTCATGGCGACAATGGTCGCAGCCAAGCCCGAGCGCGTGATCAACCTTGCCTATTTCCTTGGCAGCGAATATCCGCCGCGGGTCGCGTTCAAGCTCAATATCCTCGGCATGGATAATTGCTTCGAAGCGGCACGGCTGTGCGAGGTCAGACGCGTCGCCTATGCGAGCTCGCTCGCAGTCAGCGGCGAGCAGCATTTTTACGGCGACCGCACCGTCAACGAAGACGATTTCCGCCACGGCCATGTGCAATACGCGATGCACAAGATCTTCAATGAATGGCAGGCGCAGGATTACCGCGAAAAACACGGGCTCGACATCACCGCGATCCGTCCGGCCAACGTGACGGGCAATGACAAGATTGTCGGTTCGGTCGATCACGTCAAAATCATCACCTTCCCGGCGCGTGGCGAGCCGATCTCGTTTCCGTTCAAGGATGCGATGCGCTGCCCAATCCATGTCGACGAGGTGGCCGAGATTTTCGCTCGCGTTATCATGTCAGACCGCCCGAAGCACTGGATCTACAACACCGGCGGGATCGCTATCAGCCTTGGCGAAATCGCCGACATCGTCCGCGAATACCTGCCTGACGCCAAGATCAGCTTTGACAAGGAGACCGGCGGTAAAGAGATCTCGGGCAATTACCTGATCGACAACCACCGACTCGTAGAGGAATTTGGCGTGCAATACCGTCCCTACCGCGAGCGCGTCTTGCAAATCATAAACGAAGTCCGGCGTGATCAGGGCCTGTCACCAATTGCCGAACGCTGAGCATTGCGGCTTTCGCTCCGTCCAAACGGAGCGATTTGAGGCAGGCCGATCGGACGGACGGCCCGCCTCGCCGCTATTAGGAACACTCTTAGTACCAGGCGCATGTCTCACAACATTGCGGCCACGGTCGCCGGTTTTATCGTCGCGACGATTTCCGGTGCCGGCTATCTCGGCATCGTGGTGCTGATGGCGATCGAGTCCGCTTGTATTCCGATCCCGTCGGAAATCATCATGCCGTTTTCGGGCTATCTTGTTTACACGGGGCGCTTCAATCTTTTCCTCGTCGCTACCGCGGGTGCACTCGGCTGCAACCTCGGTTCGACAATTGCCTACGCGATCGGACGTTATGGCGGGCGGCCGCTTGTCGAGCGCTGGGGTCCCTACATCCTGATCAGCCGCAGCGATCTCGCCGCAGCCGACCGTTTTTTCGAGCGCTACGGCGGGATCGCGGTTCTGGTCGGGCGATTATTGCCGGTCATCCGCACCTTTATCGCCTTGCCCGCCGGCATCGCCCGCTTGCCGCAGCTCAAATTTCAGATCTACACATTTATCGGCTCATGGCCGTGGTGTTTTGCGCTGGCTTATATCGGCTACAAGCTTGGCCAGAAGTGGAACACCGATCCGCGGCTGCACGCCATTTTCCAGCGCTTTGACTGGCTTATCATTGCGTTTGTCGGCCTCGCCGTCGTTTGGTATGTTTGGCGACATCTCCGCCGCACCAGGGATTGAAACACCGCGATTAGCGTCGCCCCCGGCGTCTTGCCGCCGCTCTGGTCCTGAACCCGCGGGCATGCCCCGTAATCCTTGCCGCTAAAGCCGGCAATCCTAGAGTCGGGTGATAGAAGGACCGCTGGTGACGGTTGCGCCGCCGGTGGTGAAGCGCCTCGACTTCCGCGATCGTCGGCAACACCTCCGGGGAGTTCAGCTGCTCCGGTCCGTTGTTTTCGGGTTCGGCCAAGGTCAATGCGCAGAGCAGGTCGGGTGCAGCGGCAACGCGGGGCGTCAGCGGCGGATCAAGATCAAAAAGCCGGTGCAATGTCGATTGGATTGAACAATGGTCGAACGGAAATCCCTCCTCGCCATTTGGCCCGGATGGCGGCCGGATCATGCTTTCCGGCGCCACATAGGGTGAAATGATGACGGCCGGAACCCGAACCCCGTAGCGGTCGAAGCCAAAGCACTTGGGATATGGTCCGCCTGGCGGGACAGCGGCGGGCGGCGGCACATGGTCAAAGCAGCCGCCATGCTCGTCGTAAACGATGATAAGCAAGGTGCGCGGCCAAGTCGGCGCGTTGCGTACCGCGTTGTATACGGTGCTGATCAGTTGCTCGCCGTACACCATGTTGTGTGGCGGGTGCTGGTCGTTGGGAACTGCTTGGTGGCGCCGGCTGGGAAAATAGCGCGGCTCGATAAAGCTGTAAGTCGGGAGTCGGCCGGCGCGGGCATCACGCTCGAATTCGTCGTCGAAAAAGCAGAAATGGGTCGGGATCCTGCTCCACAAATTGACGAGCGCCGCCGATTGCGGCAGGTCGTGGAAATAAATTCGCCAGTCGTGTCCGCGCGACTCGAGACGCCGGAAAATCGTCGGCATTGAAGCCGGCAGGTAGGGAAAGTAGGGGCGTCGGTTGTTGATGCGCCCGCCGGCCGTGCCGCAATGCATAAAGTACCGATTGGGCCAAGTCTCGCAGGGTGCCGAAGCATGCCAGCGATCTGACACGCCAAAGGCTTTGGCGAGTTCACTAATGACCGGCACCTGCTGCGGAGTAAAATAATGCATGGGCGCGCGCGGGTCGCGCGGGCCGTCCTCTTCAGGCTGCGCCATAAAATTATCGACAAAGCCAATCATTCTCGCGGGCGCACCGGAGGCCGCACCGCGGCCGAAAATCTGTTCGCTGATGTCGCTGAACCATTCGCCCGGATCCTGGGTCGGGATCGAGGCCGCATGAGCCGTCAGTTTCGGGCTGTTCCATACCCTGATGTCTTCGATGGAACCGTCCGCTTTGTGCCACGGATTGCTTTCGGTTCCATCCAGCCCGTCAAAGGCTGCGCTTTTTGGGTAAAGCCGGCCGAACGTACAGTCGAATGAGCGGTTCTCAAGGGCGAGGACCACGACTTTTTCGATCTTGGGCATGCCGCTCTTTCTTACTGTGTCATTTTTCTGTTTCCACTCTGGACTGGAGTTTGGAGGCAACACGGGCATCTCGGCAGTGCGTTGATGAGGTGGACGGTGAGGCATCGTCGCAGCGTTGCGATGGAGTTGGGGATGTGGCGCTCAGGCCGGATGGG
>JAFAOB010000198.1 GCA_019238055.1 Alphaproteobacteria bacterium | reverse complement strand
CACAGGCCGCCGCGGAGTTCCGGGCGGCCTTCGCAGTCACAGGGTGAACTCCTCCCGGCCCTTCGCCGGCAGCCGCCGAGAGACAGGAGTTCGCATGCAGGTCACCCACTACATCACAAGAGGCGGCATCGCCGTAACCCGCGAGGTTTGCGAGCGAGACTATCAGCCTGCGGATTACACCTTGGCTCGGGCGCTCGATGAGCGCCGCGGGGTACTGTTCTCGTCGAGCTTCGAATTCCCGGGCCGCTATACGCGCTGGGACATGGGGTTTGTCGATCCGCCGCTGGCTGTCACGGCGCGCGACCGGCGCTTCGCGATCGAAGCGCTGAACTCGCGTGGTCGGGTGTTGCTGCCGGCCGTGGCCCCTGCCCTCTCTCTGTTGCCGGGAACGCATGTCAGGGACAGCAATCAACAGCGGATCACAGGCGAGATCGCCCCCACCGCCGAGCGCTTTCCGGAAGAACAACGCAGCCGGCAGCCCTCGGTGTTTTCGCTGCTGCGCGCGCTGATCGATTTGTTCGGCAGCGGCGAAGACCAGCATCTCGGGTTCTATGGCGCCTTCGGCTATGATCTCGTATTCCAATTCGAGCCGACGCGATTGCGTCTGCCGCGGCCCGCGGACCAGCGCGATCTGGTGTTGTATCTGCCCGACGAGATCCTGATCGTCGATCATATGCGCCAGATCGCGGCGATTCATCGCTACGAATTCGCGGTCAATGGCGCATCGACGGTCGGGCTGCCGCGCGATGCCGCGTCCGCCGTCTATCGCGCCGAGCGGACCCCGGCAGATGTGCCGGCCGAGAGCGATCATGGTCCCGGCGAATACGCGGCGCTCGTCGAGCGCGCCAAAGAGGCTTTTGTCCGCGGCGATCTGTTCGAGGTGGTCCCCGGCCAGCTGTTTGCCGATTGTTGTCCGGACCAGCCGAGCACCGTTTTTCAGCGCTTGCGCCAGGCCAACCCCGCACCTTATGGCGCATTGATCAATCTCGGCGAAGGCGAGTTTCTGGTCTCGGCGTCACCGGAAATGTTCGTGCGCGTTGACGGGCGGCGCATCGAGACCTGCCCGATCAGCGGCACCATCGCCCGCGGCCGCGACCCGGTCGAGGATGCCGAGCGCATCCGCGAATTGCTCAATTCGACCAAGGATGAGAGCGAGTTGACGATGTGCACCGATGTCGACCGCAACGACAAGTCGCGGGTCGCGGTGCCGGGCAGCGTCAAGGTCATTGGGCGCCGTCAAATCGAACTCTATTCACGGTTGATCCATACCGTCGACCATGTCGAGGGTGAATTGCGTGCCGAATTCGATGCGCTCGACGGGTTTTTGAGCCATGCCTGGGCGGTCACCGTAACCGGGGCACCAAAATTGTGGGCGATCCGCTTTATCGAGGAGCATGAGCGCTCCTCGCGGCGGTGGTATGGCGGTGCGATCGGCCGCGTCACGTTCGACGGCAACATGAACACCGGACTGACCCTGCGCACGATCCGCATGAAAAACGGCATCGGTGAGGTGCGCGCCGGCGCCACGCTGCTCTATGACAGCGACCCGCAATCGGAAGAGGCCGAATGCCGATTAAAGGCCGCGGCGATGTTCAGCGCGATCCGTGGGCAGCCGACAAATGCGGCGGTCCGCGCTGGGACGGCGAATGCGGCAGGAATCGGGCGCAGGGTGCTGCTTGTCGATCACGAGGATTCATTTGTCCATACGCTTGCCAATTACATCCGCACGACCGGCGCAGATGTGGTGACGATGCGGCCCGATCTGGCGCGCGCCGAATTGCAGTGCGGTACGCCCTCCGATCTTGTCGTGCTGTCACCGGGACCCGGCCGGCCCGCCGATTTCGCGATGAACGAAACGCTGGACCTGTTGGTCAGACGCTCGGTGCCGGTGTTCGGTGTGTGTCTTGGGCTGCAAGGGATCGTCGAATATTTCGGCGGTGCGCTCGACGTGCTGCCGATACCCTATCACGGCAAACCATCGACCGTTCGGGTGCTGGGCGGGCGATTATTACGAGGCCTGCCGCCGAAGTTTACTATCGGCCGCTATCATTCGCTGCACGCCCGGCGCGCCACCTTGCCGAATTCGCTGATCGTAACGGCGGAGACGGCGGATGGCGTTGTCATGGCGATCGAGCACCGGGAATTGCCGATTGCCGCCTTGCAGTTTCATCCCGAATCGGTGATGACCTTGCGGGATGAGATCGGCATGCCGATCATCGCATCGATGTTTTCGGTGCTGACGGCGCCACCCGCCCCGGTCGGATCGGACCTCGCCGCCGAAGATTGACCGCCGGCGTCAGAACAGCCGGTCGAGGTTTTCGCGATGGATTTCCACCGGAAAACGGGCACGCAAGGCCCGGGTGAACTCGTCGCCGAGATCGGCCTGCATGCCGGCCGTGACTTCGCGTGTCAGGTCGGCGGTGGCGTCCTTTGAGGTGGTTTTCGGCTCCTCCACCTTGATCAGTTGCGCGACATAGGAGCCGGTCGCATCAGACGCCGTTACAACCTCGCCGGGCTTGGCTGCAAATAGTTTATCGACAAGCGCCGGTGGCACGCCCGCGGCGCTGTCCGACTGGCGTTGGAATGGCGGCGGCGTCGTTGCTTTCAAACCCTGGGCCGCAGCGACGGTCGCAAGCTGCATGCCCGGTTTAACTTCGGCAGCAAGCGATTGTGCGTCTTTCGCCACCTTGTCTTTGCGTTGTTCCGCTTGCCAGGCCGTCACCGCCTTGTCTTTGACCTCACTCAGTGGTCTGATCGAGGGCGGCACGATCTTGTCCATATGCAGCACATAAATGGCGCCATCCGAGGTTTGCGTGACGCGGGTCGTGCGCCCTTCGTCGGTGGCAAAGGCGAGTTTCAGCACATCGGCTGGCGATACCGGCAACTGCACCTGTTTGCCGTCGCGCCCTTGTCCCTTGTCGTCGACCGCGCTGATCACGGTCTTCTTCAATCCGAATTTGGCGGCGGCCTCGTCGAGAGTGGCGCCACCGGCAATCGCGTCGTCGACATGGTTGCCGATCTCATAGAGGCGATCAGCCGCCTCGCTATGCGCCAGATCAGCCTGCAATTTAGCCTTGACCTCGGCAAAGCTCTGGGTCGTCGGTGGCACGATCTTGACGACCCGCAAAATGTGCCAGCCGAGCGTCGATTGGATCGGCGCGCTCGGTTTGTCGAGCGGCAGGTTGAATGCGGCATCGGCGAGTTGCTTCGGCAAATCCTCGCGTTTGACCAGACCGAGATCGATTGATTGCGGGTTTTGGCCGGCAATGGTTTGCGCCACAGTCTTCCAATCCTTGCCCGCCGCCAACGCGGCCTCGGCAGCCTTGGCCTTCTCTTCGGAAGGAGCGAGGATCTGCTGTACATTACGGCGTTCGGGCAAGACGAACTCGTCCTGCCGCTGGTCATAGGCACTCTTCAGCTTGGCCTCGGGAATCTCGATCTTCGCCGCAAGATCGGCGGGCGTGAGGCTCGCCATCGCGAACCCGCGATATTCCGGAGCGCGGAACATGTCAGGGTGGGCATCGTAGGATTTTTTCAGTTCGGCGTCGCTCGGTTGCCCGACATTGACAGCGCTCGAAACCGGCAACGCGACAATGTCGGCAACCCGCTTTTCATTGCGATACTGATAGAGCCGGTCGACGATCGTTTGCGGGGCGGTTGCGCCTGCGGTTATCGACAGCAACAGATCGTCGCGCGCAATGTCGTGCCGGACGCGCTCGACATATTGCGCCTCGCTCATGTGATTTGCCGCCAGCAATGCCTCGAAGGCGTTGCGATCGAAGCCGCCGCCCGCACCACGAAACGTCGGATTCCGGGTAATCATGTCGCGGATCACCGCGTCGGAGACGTCGAGTTGCATGCGCTGTGCCTCCTGATCGAGGATACTGTTGTCGATCAGCTGCGCCAGCACCTGTTGGACGATGCCCATCTGCTTGGCTTGGCGCAGATCGACCTGAGTCCCAAGCTGCATGCTGAGCCGCTCGAGCGCCGGCTGCAGCGCCGTTTGCAACGCAGCAGCATCGATGCTCTCGCTGCCGACCGTAGCCACGGTTGTATCCGTTGGCCGGTTGCGAAAGATGTCACCGATGCCCCAGATCCCGAAGGTCAGGATCAGAAGACCAAAGAGAGCTTTGACGACGAAGGACCCGGCCTTGGAGCGAATCGCTTGCAGCATACCGGCAACGGCCTTGCTAGCGGCAACGGGAGAATTGACCCGGTCCCGATACCGATGTGATCTAGTTGCATGAATGATAGGCAGGCGCCCGCCAAGCCGCAACGGGGCGCAGGCCGGTCGAGGGGAGATGCTGCGATGGCAGATCGAAAAAAACTCGTCGCCGGGAATTGGAAGATGAACGGGCTGCGCTCCGACGGCCTCACACTCGCAACCGAGCTCGCGCGAAGGGTGCGCGCCGCGACCGGCGCCGAACAGCTTTCTTGCGATCTGTTGATCTGTCCGCCGGCGACCTTGCTCGGGCCGGTCCATGATGCCATCGTCGGCAGTGGCATTCACCTTGGCGGCCAGGACTGCCATCCGGCACCGAAAGGTGCCTTCACCGGCGACATCAGCGCCGAGATGTTAGCCGATGCCGGCTGTCGCTTTGTGATCCTCGGTCATTCCGAACGCCGCCAAGGCCATGGCGAGAGCGATGCCCTGGTGCGCGAAAAGATCGGCGCCGCCCGCCGCGCCGGCCTCGTTCCGATTGTCTGCGTCGGCGAGACGCTGGCTCAGCGCCAGGCGAGGGAGGCGGCGGCCGTAGTCGTAGCGCAGCTCGCAGGATCGCTCCCGGAGAGAGCCGCCGGTCGTGAGCTGATCGTGGCCTACGAGCCGGTCTGGGCGATCGGCACCGGCCTCAGCGCCAGCCTCGACGATATTGTCGCGATGCATGCGGTGATCCGGCGGCACCTACCAACCGAGGCGCATATCCTTTACGGCGGTTCGGTCAACCCGGCCAATGCCGGCGCCATTCTCGCGCTCGGCGATGTCGACGGCGCTCTCGTCGGCGGTGCCAGCCTCGCCGCCGATTCGTTTTGGGCGATCGCCTCAAGCTGCGGTTGAGGATGCCCCGCCGCTTCCCTGCCGGCGACCCATTCGGCCGGCTGGTGACGCGGCGGCATACATTCGGGGCTCAGCTTTGCAACGCGGCGATCTCATCGGCGCTATAGCCGATATCGGCCAGCACCTCCTTTGTGTGCTCGCCGAGGGCGGCGACAAAGGGCTGTGCTGCCGCGTGCGCGGCGGAGAGCCGGAAGGGCGGGTTCAGCGCCAGAAATGGGCCGCCGGCATCGACAATCTCAGCAAAGGCTTGGCGGTGCGCCAGCTGCGGATCGGCCATTGCCTCCCTGACCGTGCGATAAGGCGAGGACGGCACCCCGTGTCGGTCAAAGACCGCCTGGACTTCAGCGGCGGTCAATGTCGTCGACCACCGCTCCAATTCGTCGACCAGCTCACCCCAATGTTTGCGCCGCTCGGTATATTGGGCAAAGCGCCGATCGGTGATCCAGTCGGGATGGCCGCTCGCGATCGCCAGGTTCTGGAAGGTGCGCTCGCTCGCGATCGCCGGCATGATGTAGCCGTCCTTGGTGGCAACTGGCCCGAAAATCGGCCGGCCGGGTGGTGCCACCGGAAACTGTGCCGCCTGGATTTCGCTCAGCGTCAAACTCAACATGCTTTCGAGCATCGAGACGTCGATCATCTGGCCCTCACCGGTTAGCTGGCGCTGATAGAGGGCGGTCATGATCGCGCCAAAGGCGTAGGTGCCGGTCAGCACGTCGGCGATAAAGATGCCGCAGAAATCGGGGCGGCGATCCTCCAATTGATGCGCGATCTGCGCGAGATCGTAGCCCGACGCGGCATGAATCACCGGCGCATAGGCCGGCAACTCGGCCGAGGGGCCGGTCTGGCCATAGCCCGAAATCGCGCAATAGACGAGGTCGCGCTTGATCTCTCGCATCGCCGGGTAGTCGAGGCCAAAGCGGCGCATGACGCCGGGCCGAAAATTCTCGACAATGACGTCGGCCGTGGCAACGAGCCGGCGGGCCGCTTTGACCCCTTGCGGCGATTTCAGATCGAGCACGACGCTTTTTTTGCCGGCGTTCAATTGGCCAAAGCTGGTGCTGGCGCCGGCGCGGAGCGGCGGGCGAGTGCGCATCATGTCGCCTTCAGGCGCCTCGATCTTGATCACCTCGGCGCCGAGATCAGCGAGCAGTCTTCCGCAATGTGGGCCGGCGATTGTCGTCGTAAAATCGAGCACGCGCAGCCCAGCCAGCGCATTATCGGTCATGGGACCCCATTGTGTTGCCCGGGTGCCAAACTCTACATCTCATTACTTCGGTCGCGCCCGAGATTGGCGTGGCCGTTTTTCGCTGTGAATGGTCGAGCATTCGAATATCCGGATCGAACTAAACCATATGCCAACTCAGCACCTCACCGCGCCAAGCGTTAAAGGTTTGCTGACCTAGTGCTTAATTGCGTTGAAATGCGATATTTTGTATAATATTTGAGGTGTGCATACCATTTGAGGTGTCGGGTGAGCCGGGTCGCGGTCGCATTGTCGTGTTCTGCCGAGCAACGAACTGAACTGATCAACCTCGCGCGCAGC
>JAFAOB010000121.1 GCA_019238055.1 Alphaproteobacteria bacterium | reverse complement strand
CGACGCGCGTCTTGCGGAACTTGAGTTCCACCTCGGTGCCGGCGCCGACCTTGATGACACCCACGCCGCCGGAGAGCTTGGCCAGCCGCTCCTGCAGCTTTTCGCGGTCATAGTCGGAGGTCGTCTCCTCAATCTGCTGACGGATCTGGTTGCAGCGGCCCTGGATGTCGTCCTTCTTGCCGGCACCATCGATGATCGTCGTGTTTTCCTTTTCGATCCGCACCCGCCTGGCGCGCCCCAGCATGTCGAGGGTCACGTTTTCGAGCTTGATGCCGAGATCCTCACTGATCACCTGACCGCCGGTCAGGATCGCCATATCTTCGAGCATCGCCTTGCGCCGGTCGCCAAAGCCGGGGGCCTTGACCGCCGTGACCTTGAGCCCACCGCGCAATTTGTTGACGACGAGCGTAGCGAGCGCCTCGCCCTCGACGTCCTCGGCCACGATCACCAACGGCTTGCCCGATTGCACGACCGCCTCGAGCAACGGCAACAAGGATTGCAGGCTCGACAGTTTCTTTTCGTTCAGCAGGATGTACGGCTCGTCGAGCTCGGCCACCATTTTTTCGGCGTTGGTGATGAAATACGGGCTGATATAGCCGCGGTCGAACTGCATGCCCTCGACAACGTCGAGCTCGGTTTCGAGCGATTTGGCTTCTTCGACCGTAATCACGCCCTCGTTGCCAACTTTCTGCATCGCCTCGGCGATCATCTTGCCGATTTCTTGGTCGTTATTGGCCGAGATCGTGCCGACCTGGGCGATTTCGTCGTTGGTCGATACCTTCTTCGACCGTTTTTCGATGTCTTTGATGACAGCCTCGACCGCCGAGTCGATGCCGCGCTTCAAATCCATCGGGTTCATGCCGGCAGCCACCGCCTTGGCACCCTCGCGGACGATCGCCTGCGCCAGGATCGTCGCTGTTGTGGTGCCGTCTCCGGCCTGATCACTCGTCTTCGAGGCCACCTCGCGCACCATTTGCGCGCCCATGTTCTCGAATTTGTCGGCGAGCTCGATTTCCTTGGCGACAGTGACGCCGTCCTTGCTGATCCGCGGCGCGCCAAATGATTTATCAAGAACGACGTTGCGGCCCTTTGGACCCAAGGTCACCTTGACCGCATTGGCGAGGATGTCGACACCGCGCAGCATCCGTTCGCGGGCGTCGGTATGAAAACGAACTTCTTTAGCAGCCATGATCCTTCCCCATCAGGTCTTGTCGACGATACCCATGATGTCGCTTTCCTTCATGACGACGAAATCCTCGCCGCTGATCTTGATCTCCGTGCCCGCCCATTTGCCAAATAGCACCCGATCGCCAACCTTGACGTCGAGCGGATGCAACTTGCCGTCATCGCCTCGCATCCCCGGACCCGCGGCAAGGACTTCGCCTTCCATCGGCTTTTCCTTGGCCGTGTCGGGGATGATGATTCCTCCTCTGGTTTTTTCTTCCTCTTCGATACGCCGGACCAGCACGCGGTCCTGCAACGGCCGAAACTGCACGAGTCCCTCCTCAATAAAGATGGTCCATATCCCTCTTGTAGCACTCTTCTAGTAGGAGTGCTAACAAAATTGGCGATATCGGCACTTGGTTCAAGCGGTCATTGGGCAATCCGCCTCAGCCGTTGCGATGCACGGCTGCTGATCTGGCCAGCATTTAGGTAGCTCGATGCAGCGAATGGCTGCTTTTTAAGTGCCCATCCCCGGACAACTGCGCAGGGCAAGGTAGAGTTGGTGTTGGCTCGCCTTTTGCTCAGCCAAGTTTGGCATTTTGCAGAGGGTACCGGCGCAAATCGAAAGCATCAGGGGGCACATGGCGCTGATCAACGCGGAACCCTACTCTTTGGATCTCGACCCATTACGAGCGGCCCTCATCATTATCGATATGCAGCGCGATTTTCTCGAGCCCGGCGGTTTTGGCGCGGCGCTCGGGAACGACGTGTCGCTGTTGCGGTGGACCATTGCCCCGTGCCGACAGCTGTTGGCACAAGCCCGCATGGCCGGATTGACGGTGATCCATACCCGCGAGGGTCACCGCCCTGATCTCGCTGATCTTCCGCCGACCAAAAAGGCCTGCGGCCGGCTGCCGGTCGCGCTCGGCGATGCGGGGCCGATGGGCCGCATCCTGGTGCGGAGCGGAGACGGCCATGACATCATCCCCGAACTCTATCCGATGCCCGGTGAGCCGATCATCGACAAGCCCGGCAAGGGTGCGTTTCATGCCACCGACCTTGATGCGCTGCTGAAGAACCGCGGCATCGCGCAATTGATCGTCTGCGGTGTAACGACTGAGGTGTGCGTCCATACGACGGTACGCGAGGCCAATGATCGCGGCTATGAATGCGTTGTCGCAGCCGATTGTGCGGGCTCTTATTTTCCGGAGTTTCACGAAATTGGACTCCGGATGATCGCCGCGCAGGGCGGCATCTTTGGTTGGATTGCTCCAAGCGCAGACATCATCCCCGCATTGGCTGAACCCGGCCGGTCGGGAGGGTGCCGATGAACGCGCCAGCAACCGAAGCACCGCGCTGGTGGTGCCGGGCGATTGGCACGGATTTTTTGGACTGTTCACGAATGTCGTATTGAATGTAATCGTGCTGACTGGGTTGTGTCTGCACGTCGTCAATCTGCCGGCCGACATCGTCTATGGCCGCATCTTGCCGGCCCTCGGGATCGCCTTGCCGTTCGGCAATCTATACTACGCTTGGCTCGCGTGGCGCCTCGCCAAAACCGAGCGCCGCGACAGCATCACCGCGATGCCCTACGGCCATCGGTGCCGCACATGTTTATCGTCGTGTTTCTGATCATGCTGCCGACCTATCTGAAGACGCATGGTCCGCTGCTGGCGTGGCGCGCCGGGCTGGTGTGGTGCATTGTCATCGGCGTGATCGTGTTGCTCGGCGCCTTTGTCGGCCCAACGGTCCGCAGGCACACGCCGCGCGCGGCGATGCTCGGCACCCTTGCCGGGATTTCGATCGCTTTCATCTCGATGCGACCGGCCTTTCTCGGTTGGGAAGAGCCGTGGCTGTTTTTGCTGTCGCTTGCGATTGTGCTGATCAGCTGGATGGCTGGGGTGAGATTGCCCTTCATTGCGCGCGAAAGGCATCGAGAGCACTGTATGAACGGCCATCCTCGATGATCGTGCGAGTAACCGGCAGCAGCGCCCCGGCTGTTCCTTTAGCAGCCGCTCGGTGGCGACGAACCGCTCGGCCACCCACGGACCCCTGTATAGCAGGTTCCCGGCGTCGCAAAACGGGGCAAACGCGATCTCGACCGCGGTGCCCCCGGCTTTTTCAACGAGCTCGATCGCATGCCCAAATAAAGCAGCCGCTTCATCGTCGCCGAAGAATTCGAGATCGCACTCGGCCGGAACGCCAAAACGAAATTCTGATCCAAATTTTTCCTGCGCTGCAAACGGCCGCATCCGGCTCAACGGGTCCTCCGTATCGAACCCGGTAGTGACCTCGAATACCGCCGCCGCGTCCGCTGTCGTCTGAGCAAAGACTGAGACGCAGTCGAGCGAACGGCAGGCCGGGACGACCCCCCGAGTGCTCAACAATCCGCGGGTGGGCTTCAACCCGACGATGTTGTTGAAGGCAGCGGGAACGCGGCCCGATCCCGCCGTATCAGTGCCCAGGGCAAAACTGACGAGGCCTGCCGCTACTGCAACTGCTGAGCCCGAACTCGATCCGCCCGGGATATAGCGGGCATCGAACGGGTTGCGTGGCACGCCATAAGGCGACCGGGTACCGACAAGGCCGGTCGCAAACTGATCGAGATTGGTCTTGCCAATCAGTACGGCACCGGCGTCCAACAACCGGCCGATCACCGGTGCGGATCGGCTTGGCGTGTAGCCAAAGGCGGGGCAGGCGGCGGTCGTCGGCATCCCGGCGACATCGATATTGTCTTTGACTGCGAAAGGGACTCCGTAAAGGGGGAGCCGGGCGACGATTCCGGGATCGGTTTTGACGGCAGCAGCGAGAGCATGCGCTTGCTCGCGGATCCTCACATTGTCAACGCGCGCGATCCATAAGGCCGGATCGCCCCATTCAGCGATATGGGATAGAACCCGGTCGACCAATTCGACGATCGATAACACGCCATCGAGACAGGCTCGACGGAGCGATCCGATGGCTAAGAGCCTATCTCGGTAGGTTTGCATTTCGCCAGGTGATAATGGCCAAGGCAAAATGGAGCATGGCGAGATAGTTTTCTTTCGTTGCTCGGTACACACGTGCCCTCTCCGCCCTTCAAGGCCGAGAGGGAGGGGACCCGCCGCCGAGACGGCGGGGAGGATAAGCCGGGTGCCGGCCAGTGCCTGGAATCCCCCATCTCACCCCGACCCTCTCCGCCCCCCAATGGCCAAGAGGGCGGAGAGGGAGCATTGGGTCGAGTATGATGATGTGTGTATCATCTGACAAAAGGCTGCTTGGGACGTGCAGGGCTTCGCTCGCCGTCGCCGCGATCACCTTAGTGTGGAACGGTGCAAAGCGGTCGGAGAGATGGGTGTAGAACTTGCTTCCCGGATCGCCGCCGTAATGGCATTGAGGCGGCCGGCGGCGCGGCCAAAACCGCCGGCCCGGAAGAACTGGCCGTCCGACGAGGAGGAAAAGCCGCTCCCGAAGATCGCCGCCAGCGGCTCGCGCTGCTGATGATCGACGAGGCGCCGCAGGGCGAGAGCGTAGGTCTCGTCGCGGATATGCCAATCGGCGACCCAGGCGAGCTGCCCAAGGTTGGCGAGGGTGCAGGCCTCGGCCATGCGCGTCAGGCTGAGGTTGAGACCGTCAGCTAACAGGTCGGCCATCAGAATTCGCGGGTCGGCGGCCGTCTCGCCGCTGCGCAAATGGGTGAAGCAGTCGGTGAACAATGTCCAGTGCGCCACTTCCGACAACAGGTTGGTTATGCGGATGCGCGGCAGCATCGCGTAAAGGCGGGCGGGGAGTGCCTCGGCTTCCGGCGGCGTCGATTTTTCGATCGGCGCGATCCTCAGCACCCCCTTCTCGAGCGCATGGCCCAGGATTTGCCCAGGAGGGCTTTGCAGTGAGCAGGCGCGGTGAGCAGCCTGAGGATGATCGATTGCGCTGCCGACGCGTCTTAGCCCAGCTGGTCCTGCGCTAACACCGACTTCTGCCCCGGTTTCTCTGCTCAGTAATATACGGACCGCCCAGCCCCACCACTTGCCGCGACTAAGGCCTGTTAGATCTTGATTACTTGAGCCAATCGGTCGTCGCAGCAAGGCAGAGGACCCCAAGGAAGGAACGCGCGGTCTTTTCGTAGCGGGTGGCAACGGCGCGCCATTCTTTCAGCCGTGCCCAGAGGTTCTCGACGAGG
>JAFAOB010000405.1 GCA_019238055.1 Alphaproteobacteria bacterium | reverse complement strand
TCGATCGATACGCCACTCATCTAAACACTCCCGACCACGGGAGAGATAGGCAGGGCTCAATCAGAATGCAACTGTAGGGCTAAGCCGCCAGCCCGAAGATGCGGCCCTGTTTCGGGCATGGTGGGCGATGAGGGACTCGAACCCCCGGCCCCCTCGGTGTAAACGAGGTGCTCTGCCAACTGAGCTAATCGCCCACAACCGTAGCCGAGGTCCAGGGAAAATCCGGCGCCGACCGCCGGCACCTGTGGTTCCGCTCAATTCAGCGAATCGCGCAGCCCTTTGCCAGGTTTGAACTTGGGCTGCTTCGAGGCGGCGATCTTGATTTTCTCGCCGGTTCGCGGATTGCGTCCTTCGGACGCCGCGCGCGACGCTACCGAAAAGGTCCCGAACCCGACGAGCCGAACCTCGTCGCCGCTCTTCAGCGCTTCCGCGATCGAGTCGAAGACCGCGTCGACTGCCCGGCTCGCCTCCGACTTCCGCAATTCGGACTTGGTGGCGACGACATCGACGAGTTCGTTCCTGTTCACCGGCTACCCCCTCCGTGAGTCTTCAAAGGTGTTCCCCACAGACCTGTTCGCCGAACAGTTTAGAGTGCCGAAGTATTGTGGTCAATCACTTGCGCCAAAGATGCGGCACAATTCCGAGGCGTGGCGCCGGTTTCGAGTGCCGTTCGATATACGCCACGCCCCGGAACGCGAGCGCCCCCCAACTAATGCGTTACAACTCCTGATCGCTCCTCGCCGGCACCGGGAATAACTGGCGGCGGCTCGCTATCATCAGACCAGGCAATCGGGGTAAGCGGCGCCGCCAGCGCATGTCCGAGCAACTCGTCCGCGGTGCGCACCGGGATGATCTTGAGGCCGCGCTTCACATTGTCGGGAATCTCGGCGAGATCCTTCTCGTTTTCCTGCGGGATCAGCACCGTCTTGAGTCCACCGCGCAACGCCGCCAACAGCTTCTCCTTGACGCCACCGATCGGCAGCACCCGGCCGCGCAACGTGATCTCACCGGTCATCGCCACCGAACTCTTGACCGGGATCCCCGTCAGCACCGAGACAATCGAGGTAACCATCGCGACACCGGCCGAGGGTCCATCCTTTGGGGTCGCACCTTCTGGCACGTGGACGTGGATGTCGCGCTTCTCAAAGATCGACGGCGCAATGCCAAAGGCATGGCTGCGCGATTTTACAAAGCTTTCGGCTGCCTGAACCGATTCTTTCATGACGTCGCCGAGCTTTCCGGTGGCTGTCACCCGTCCCTTGCCGGGCAGTGTGACAGCCTCGATCGTCAGCAGCTCCCCACCGACTTCGGTCCAGGCGAGTCCCGTCGTAACGCCGACCAGATCCTCGCTTTCCGCCTCGCCAAAGCGGAAACGCCGGACACCCGCATATTTTTCCAGATTGCGACGCGTTACAGTGACCCGCTCGGTCTTCTTCATCAGGATGTCTTTGATCGCCTTACGGGTCAGGTTGGCGATCTCGCGTTCCAGGTTACGGACGCCGGCTTCGCGCGTGTAGTGGCGAATGAGATCGCGAATAGCATCTTCGCTGATGCTCCATTCGCTCTTGCGGATGCCGTGTGCGGCCGTCTGTTTGGGGATCAGATGGCGGCGCGCAATCTCGACTTTTTCGTCCTCGGTATAACCGGGGATGCGGATGATCTCCATGCGGTCGAGCAACGGCTGCGGGATGCGCAGTGTGTTCGCCGTCGTGACGAACATCACATCCGACAAGTCATAATCGACTTCGAGATAGTGGTCGTTGAATGCTCCGTTCTGTTCCGGATCGAGCACTTCGAGCAGCGCGGAAGACGGGTCGCCGCGCCAATCAGCGCCGAGCTTGTCAACTTCGTCGAGCAGGAACAGAGGGTTCGAGGATTTCGCCTTTTTCATACCCTGCAGAATCTTGCCCGGCATCGACCCGATATAGGTGCGGCGGTGACCGCGAATTTCGGCTTCATCACGCACTCCGCCCAGGGACATGCGCACAAAGTTGCGGCCAGTGGCGCGGGCCACCGATTTGCCGAGAGAGGTCTTGCCGACACCCGGCGCGCCAACCAGACAGAGGATTGGCCCCTTCATCTTTTTCATGCGCTGCTGGACGGCGAGATACTCCAGAATGCGCTCCTTGACCTTTTCGAGCCCGAAATGGTCGGCGTTCAGCACCTTCTCGGCGCCCTTGATATCGCGCTTGATCTTGGTACGGTTGTTCCACGGTACCGACAGCAGCCAGTCGAGGTAATTGCGGACCACGGTCGCCTCAGCCGACATCGGGCTCATCGTCCGCAGCTTTTTCATTTCGGCGAGAGCCTTGTCGCGCGCCTCCTTGGTGAACGCGGTTTTGTTGATGCGCTCTTCGAGCTCAGCCATCTCATCCCGGCCATCTTCGCCTTCGCCGAGCTCCTTCTGGATGGCCTTCATCTGTTCGTTGAGGTAGTATTCCCGCTGCGTCTTCTCCATTTGCCGCTTGACGCGGTTGCGAATCCGCTTTTCGACCTGTAGGACGCCGATCTCGCCTTCCATATGGCCAAACACCTTTTCCAGGCGCTCGCCCACTGTCTCGGTTTCGAGCAACTCCTGCTTTTCCGGGATCTTAAGAGTGAGATGTGAGGCGACGGTGTCGGCAAGCTTGGCCGGGTCATCGATCTGATTGATCGAGACCAGTACCTCCGGCGGGATCTTTTTGTTGAGCTTGATATATTGCTCAAACTGCGACACCACGGTGCGGGCCAGCGCCGCCATTTCCTGCCGATCGCCGCTCTTTTCCGGGATCCCATCGGCATAGGCCTGGAAAAAGGCGTCGTTCTCAGCAAAGCCGGTGATACGGGCACGATGTCCACCCTCGACCAGCACCTTGACTGTGCCATCAGGCAATTTGAGCAGCTGCAGAACCGTGCCGACGGTGCCGACCCGATAAATATCGTCAGTGGACGGATCGTCCTGCGCGGCATTTTTCTGGGCGACAAGCAGAATCTGCTTATCGTCTTTCATCACATCTTCGAGCGCGCGCACCGACTTCTCGCGGCCGACGAAAAGCGGCACAATCATGTGCGGGAAAACGACGATATCGCGAAGTGGCAGGACGGGATAAAGCGCGCCGCGCACGAGTTCAGACATAGGCCCTCTTTATTCATGAGGCCGATTCGGGCGAGCCGAAACGGCGGGACGGGTTTAGTACCTAGGTTGGCCCGGTTTGACCCGCAGTCAAGTAACCTCGCACTCCCTCCTTGGGTCAGTCACCGGTGCCGACATCGCCGCGGCGATCGGAGTAGATATGAAGCGGCTGAGCTCGCCCCTCGACGACTTCGCGGTTGATCACGATCTCGCTGACTCCGACCAAGCTCGGCAGCTCGAACATCGATTCGAGCAGGATCGCTTCCATGATCGAGCGTAGACCGCGCGCGCCGGTTTTGCGCAGAATTGCCTTACGCGCAATTGCCTTTAATGCTTCGTCGCTCAACTCGAGCCGAACATCCTCCATTTCGAACAACCGCTGATACTGCTTGACCAAGGCATTCTTCGGTTTGGTCAGAATATCAACCAAGGCCCCCTCGTCGAGATCGTCGAGGGTTGCCACCACTGGTAAGCGGCCCACAAATTCGGGAATGAGGCCAAATTTCAGCAGATCTTCGGGTTCGAGATCTCTGAGGATCTCGCCAGTCTTGCGCTCATCGGGCCCGCGCACCTCGGCGCAGAACCCGATCGACGTGCCTTGGCGTCGCTGCGCAATAATCTTCTCGAGACCTGAAAACGCGCCACCGCAGACAAACAGAATGTTGGTTGTATCGACCTGTAGGAATTCCTGCTGCGGGTGCTTGCGTCCACCCTGCGGCGGTACCGACGCGATCGTTCCCTCCATGATCTTGAGCAAGGCCTGTTGTACGCCTTCGCCAGACACGTCGCGGGTGATTGACGGGTTGTCGGATTTGCGTGAGATCTTGTCGACCTCGTCGATGTAGACGATGCCGCGCTGGGCGCGCTCGACATTGTAGTCGGCGGCCTGCAGCAATTTCAGAATGATGTTTTCGACGTCCTCGCCGACATATCCCGCTTCGGTCAACGTCGTCGCATCGGCCATCGTGAACGGGACATCGATGATCCGCGCCAAGGTCTGCGCCAACAATGTCTTGCCCGAGCCAGTTGGCCCGACCAGCAGGATGTTCGATTTCGCGAGCTCGACGTCATTCGATTTGGCGCCATGCGCCAGGCGCTTGTAGTGGTTGTGCACGGCCACCGAGAGCACGCGTTTGGCGTGGTCTTGACCGATTACATAATCATCCAGCACCTTGCAGATGTCGCGCGGACCGGGCACCCCATCGCGCGATTTGACGAGCGTAGTTTTATGCTCCTCACGGATGATGTCCATGCAGAGCTCGACACACTCGTCACAGATAAAAACCGTCGGCCCGGCGATCAGCTTTCTGACCTCGTGCTGGCTCTTGCCGCAGAACGAACAGTAAAGCGTGTTCTTCGAGTCGCCACCGCTGGATTTGCTCATCGCCACTCCGTGGTCACCCGCAACGCTCTGCCGGCCTCTGCGGCCTCTTTCTCTCCGGCTCGGCAGCCAAGCGCTATGGCCGACAAGTGTCGGCCCCTGTTACGGTCAACAACGCTACGCCTCTTCATTACCACGAGTATATGGGCTCGGAGCCGATCAACAACTACTTAATCGTGCCGACGGTCTGCCGGCCCACCTCGAGTCACGCGCGGGCGCGCTCCTCAAACCCGCCGGGACGGCTCTCGACGACTTTATCAACCAGACCGAATTCCATCGCTTCGAACGGCGACAGAAACTTGTCGCGCTCGACCGCGGCTGAAATGATTTCGAGCGGCTGACCGGTGTGGCGAACATAGATCTCATTGAGCCGGGCCCGCAACGCCAGGATTTCTCTCGCCTGGATCTCGATGTCGGTCGCCTGACCTTGCGCTCCACCGGAAGGCTGGTGAATCATGATCCGCGAATTCGGCAGCGAGAAGCGTTTGCCCTTGGCGCCAGCGCACAACAACAACGAACCCATGGAGGCCGCCTGCCCGATGCACACGGTTGAGACCGGGGATCGGATGTATTGCATGGTGTCGTAAATCGCCAAGCCCGAAGTCACGACACCCCCCGGCGAATTGATATAGAAGGCGATGTCCTTGGTCGGGTTTTCCGACTCGAGAAACAGCAGTTGCGCGCAGATCAGGCTGGCGACGGCATCGTGAACCGGACCGACGAGAAAAATAATCCGCTCCTTCAACAGGCGCGAATAGATGTCATAAGCGCGTTCGCCGCGATTCGTCTGTTCGACGACCATCGGCACCAAGTTGTTCATGTACTGTTCGAAATAATCCGACATGGGTGGTCTCCTTGACAGTACTGCGTAAGGGTATGCAGCTTCGCGCTCAAGTCGTTGCTTCGCCGGCGACACTACCCGAAGTGCCGCCAGCCGTGTCGCTGTCCTCGTCCGGCTCAGGTAACGCCAGCAGCTCCTGCGGGCTCACCCGTCGCTCCGGCACCTTGGCCAATTCGACAATGAAATCGACCACTTTGTCCTCGAAGATCGGGGCCCGCAAACTCGCCATCGCTTCCGGGTTCTGGCGATAAAAATCGAGTGCCTGACGTTCATAACCGGGGTGCCGACGCACCTCGCGGGTAATCGCCTGGTTGAGCTCGTCCTGAGTAACCGTAATGTTGTTGCTATTGCCGACCTCGGCAAGCAGCAGGCCCAGCCGGACCCGGCGTTCAGCGATTTTGCGGTACTCGGCTTTGAGCGCCTCTTCGCGTTCGTCATCGGGTTGAGCTGCGCTGCTCGGTGGCGCCCCCCCTTCGGCGCCGGCCATGCTCTCGGGAGCATCTTGCGTTGATGCGCTGTCGGCTTGTGCTGCGCTTTCCGAGGCTGCGGGTTGCGATGTATCCGAAGCCGGCGACTGATCGGGAGACGTGTTGCCCTCGGCCGGCTGGACCGCAACAGAATCGGCTGGTGCGCCATTTTCACCGGAAAGCTCGCCCTGACGCTGGTTTTCCGCCTGGTGCTGCGCCCAGATGTTGTCGAATTCCATATCGACCATGCCGGCCGGCACCGGGAAGTCGTAACGCTCGGCAAGCTTATCGAGCAGTGCGCGTTTCAGCCGCAGCCGCGCCGCCGTGGCATAATCACGCTCCATCTGCTGATGCACCTCCTGACGCAATTCGGCAAGGTTTTCGAGCCCGACCGCGACGGCCAACTGATCGTCGATCACCGCCGGCAGTCGTTGCCGCACCTCTTTCACATCGACATTGAACACGGCTTCCTTTCCGGCGAGATGCGAGACCGGGTAATCCTCAGGAAAGGTAACGCGAACCTCGCGATGCTCTCCCGCGGCGGCGCCGACCAGCTGCTCCTCGAAACCCGGAATGAGACCGCCCGCCCCTAGCGTTATCTGGCGGTCCTTTCCGCTCGCCCCCGGGATCTCTTCGTCGCCGACCTTGCCTTCGATATCGACCACGAGAACATCGCCATTCTCTGCCGGCCTCGCGACGGTTTCCGTTTTTCGCTGCTGCTCAGCGATGCGTTCGATCGCCGCGTCCACGCTTTCTTCCAGCACCTCGACAACGAGCCGCTCGATGCCGAGATCGTCGAAATTGGTCTGAGGGATATCGGGTAAGACCTCGACCATCATCTTGTATTCGAGGTCAGCCCCTTCGCTGAACGAGACGATATTGACTTTGGGCGGCAGCGCCGGGCGCAGGTTACGTTCGCGCATCGTTTCGGCGGAGCTGCCTTGCACAGTGTTCTCCACCACCTCTCCCAGCACCGAGGGACCATAACGTCGCCGCAGGATCTGCATCGGAACCTTGCCCGGGCGAAAACCCGGGAGGCGGATGGTTTTGCCGAGTTCGTCGAGCCTGCTCGTGACCTTGTCTTCGAGCTCACCCGCCGGGACGACGATGCGGAACTCATGTTTCAGACCGTCGGCGGCGATTTCGGTTACTTCCATGTCGGATGCCTCATTCGGCAAACGCGCTGGCAACTCGCAAACCCGACATTCATCGGCCTCAGCCCTTCTGCTTTTGTGATCGGCATGTCCATGGTGCGGGCGGGGGGATTTGAACCCCCACGACTTACATCGCTGGAACCTAAATCCAGTGCGTCTGCCAATTCCGCCACGCCCGCCACGCCCGCCAAGATTGACCAAAGGCGGCCCCTCGGCTTGCTCCGAGGCTTTAGCACAGGCCATCGTCGCAACCCAGTCCGGGCGGCACTCTTGCGGCAGTGCCAGTTGCTTGACTTGGGCCGCCGCTCCCCGCGATCAAGACGGGTCACTAGCGAGATCGCGCAACCGACGCCAGTCGGGTCAGCTGCCACGCGCCAAATTCCGCACCGCGGTCGAAGTCACTACCCGGCCCTCGCCGCGATACGCCTCGTGGTTTGCCTCGATATCGGCGAGTCGATAAAGATAGTTGACCATGATCCCGGCGGATTGCTCCAGGCCCTTTTCAGAGATGTCGCCGAGCCAGTTTAGCTGCTCCACACGCGCGCCGTTGCTCAAATGGAAGTGCGCTACCGGATCGAGCGCCCGTCCCGACCGCGCTCGCTCGCGGGTCAAGTAGCGCGCGCACAAGCGCAGCAACGGCTCGCGTAATGCCGCCGACAGCTGCGGGTTTGTATGCCAATCGGGGCGCTCGAGCAGCGCTGGTAGATCTTGCGTCTTGATAGCCGGGTCGATTTCCTCGAGCGCCGTGCGCTCTGAAGGCAACAACAGGGTGCCGGGCGCAGCCGCGGCTTCTCGAGCAAGCCAGGCGCGAAAGCCAGGTACCGGCGACAGTGTCGCAAAGACCTTTAGGCGCGGCAGATCCGCGGCCAGCGCGTCGACTACCCGCTTGATTAGAAAGTCGCCAAAACTGATCCCGGCAAGTCCCCGCTGGCAATTCGAGATCGAGTAAAAAATGGCCGTGTCGGCGCCTTGCGGATCGCCCACCGGCGCCGCTTCGTCGAGCAGCGGGCCGATGTTGCTCGCCATACCGGCAACAAGCGCCACCTCGACAAAAATAAGCGGCTCGTCTGGCATGCGCGGATGAAAAAACGCGAAGCAGCGCCGATCGGCTTCCAGCCGATTTTTCAGATCACCCCAGCTGCGGATCTCATGCACTGCCTCATAAGCCATCAGCTTTTCGAGCAACGCGGCAGGCGATTCCCACCCGATCCGCCGCAATTCGAGAAAGCCGATATCAAACCAGTTCGCCAAAAGCCGCCGCAAATCGTCTTCGAGTCCACGCAGCAAAGCATCGTGCCGCCCCAATCGCATCAGTTCTGCGCGGCGATCGACAAGAAACTTGACGCCTTCGGGCAATGCGTTGAACTGGCGCAACAGCTTGATCCGCGGCGGTTCCAGCGCGTCGCGCAACTGCCGCCGGGCGGCGGCGCGCGCAACCGGATCTTCGGCGCGCAAAAGTTCACCGCAGCAGCGCTCGACCTCGCCGTGGTCGACATCGAATTCGCTGGCGAGCAGGCGCAAAAACCGCTCGCGGCCGCTCGCGTCGAGCAGCAGATAGGTGCGGCCGAGATCGGCGGCGCGGGCGCGGGCGGTGACCTCGCCGCCGCGGGCGTCGAGGCAGCTCAGCATTTGCTCGCGCAGCCGCACCATGTCTTCGCCCGAGAGCTCGGGGCGCGGCGAACGCGCCAGCACGCCGCGCGCCGACAGCGCGATGTCGCGCCAGGCGCTGCGCAAATTGGTCAGCGTGCGGTCGAAAACGCCCTCGAAAAAACCGGCAGGTGCGCGATCGCTCATCGTGGAAATGCCAACTGTGGCTCGAAGAGACAGAGACGCGAGCTTGCCGCGCTCGTCAACCCCGAAGCATGCTTACCGGGTATCGGCTTACCAATTCGTGGAATGCGGGTAGCAGTGCCTCGATCAAGTCCTCGGAGACGAGACCCGGACCGACTCGAGATGCGGCGTTGCCATGCAGCCAGACTGCCGCTGCGGCCGCCGCGAACGGCTCCATATGCTGTGCCAGCAAGCCCAATATCATTCCGGCAAGCACGTCGCCGCTGCCCGCGGTGGCTAAATCGGGAGGCGCGTTGGCGTTCACTGCGGCCCTGCCATCGGGTGCCGCGATCACCGTGTCAGCACCCTTCAGCACGATAACCGCACCGCTCTCGCGTGCTGCACGCCGCGCCCGTTCGAGCTTGCTGCTGCTCGTGGCAAAGAGGCGCGCAAATTCGCCGTCATGCGGCGTCATCACCACGGGCGAATGGATTGCGGAAAACAGGGTTTTGGGCGCATCGACAAAGGATGTCAGCGCGTCGGCATCGAGCACCGCGCTTTTACCGGCAGCGAGGATCGCCAGGGTCTTGTCGCGGGTTTCGGCGCCCACCCCGGCGCCGGGTCCGATCAGCGCTGCATTGCACCTTTTATCGGCAAGCAATTCACAAAAATCGTCGAGGTCGTGGACCGGCTGGACAATGATCCCGGTCAGCGCCGCAGCGTAGACCGGGAATACCGCCTCTGGGGCGGCGACTGTGACGAGCCCGGCGCCGAGCCGGGCGGCGCTGCGCGCGCTGAGCCGTCCGGCTCCGGTCATGATTGGACCGCCCGCTATCAGCGCATGACCGCGCGTATATTTGTGGCTGTCGAGCCGCGGGCGCGGCAGAACGCCGGCCCACCAAGCGGGGGCGTTCTCGGCGGTGTCGGAGCTTATGGCATCCAGCACCGCATCGGGAATACCGATCTGCGCCAATACGGTTTCGCCGCAGTGTGTGCGACCTGGCAACAGCAGGTGTCCTGGCTTTTTTCGGAAAAACGTCACTGTAAGCGCGGCATCTGGTGCCGTCCCCCGAACCTCGCCGGTGCCGCCATCGATACCGCTCGGCACATCGATCGCGACGACCGGCAGGCCGCGGTCTCTAAGCACCCCGATCACCGCGAATGGGGCGCCTTCGACCGGCCGAGCCAACCCTGCGCCAAAAATTGCGTCGATCACGAGCTCGGCGCCGTCGAGCACCGCCGGCGTTAGCGGATAAATCGAATGGCCCCAGCGTGCCGCCGCCGCGGCCGCATCGCCACGCAGTTTGTCGCGCTCTCCGAGCAAGGCCAGCCGCACCGGCCAGCCGCGCTCGACCAGAATACGCGCCGCGACAAACCCATCGCCGCCATTGTTGCCCGGCCCGCACAAAACCGCCATCGGACGCGGCGAAAAGCGGTGCGAAACCGCGTCAGCGACAGCGAGACCAGCGTTTTCCATCAGAAGCGTGCCGGGAATGCCGCCCGCAATCGTCAGCCGGTCGGCCTCGCCCATCTGCAATGGGGTCAGGAGCGCCTTTTTCCGCCAGGCCTCGGGAGAATTCGTCATCGCGAACATGTAGGCCGCGCGCAACCAAAGCCCAACCTTGACGTCATGTCTTGACGCCTCGGGCGCGAGCCGCTAACTCACCTACGGCGGCGGGTGTAGCTCAGTTGGTTAGAGCGCCAGATTGTGGATCTGGATGTCGTCGGTTCGAATCCGATCACTCGCCCCAATCTTTTAATTGGTTAGATGATACGGACCGAATTGATGAAAGTCATAACAACCATCTAACCACCAAGAACGAATGATTACGTCAGGACGTTGCGGACAAATCGGGCCGCTTCGGCGCTACGCCCCACCGGCGCACATTTCACCCCACCCCTTCATCATCTCGCATTAACTGCTTCATCCCATCGGCCCCGTGGCCTGCGATCGTGCGGGTGTTTTCGACGCGATCGACGCCCAAAAAGGAAGCCCCGCGGAAGCAGGGGCCCTCCATGCATGTCGACCTATGCATGTCGATGTGACGGTGAGCTAGCCTGTTTCTCGTCTGCCGGCGAGCCGCATCAGCAATGCGCATATTGTCGGCTGGTATGCTTCGAGGACTCCGCCACCACCAAGATGGCAAACCTCGAAACCCGGCTCGCGCGTGTCGAGAAGCAGCTTCAATTGTACGACCCGGAAACCACTTGACCAACATCTAGAGTTGCTGCCGTTTTTTTGAGCAACTACGTTCGGAGGTCAATTGTCTCCTCAGATCATGCCGGGCCTAGCACTACAGTTGCAATTACTCAAATAGTTGATAATCGTTAGACTTTTACACGCATTTCAGGACCAATTTGCCGTGCACAGACGCATATGGCGCAGCGACTATTGATAGAGCATCACACCTGTAATATGCGCAAAAAGGGAGG
>JAFAOB010000411.1 GCA_019238055.1 Alphaproteobacteria bacterium | reverse complement strand
ATCCCGAGCACGTTCTTGCCTGGTCGATATGGCGGCGCCGGCACCAACAGCGCGCTCGCCGCTGCCATTGGAAACGACGACCCTACTCTAATGAAGCCCGGCTGTAGTCCTAGTGAGATAGGTTCTTAGCCCAGCGCACCATTTTATCGGTAATGATCGGATTCGCTGAGGCCGATCCTTACCTCCCGACTGAACATAAACAGCGACGCACCCAGAAGAGCGAGCGCGATCACAGAAAGAATCCCAGCTCCATATTCGTGCTCCAACTTTTGGAATGCACTCACAAATCCGATGACGAGCAGCAACGCCGTGCACATTCCGCTGAGCAGGGCTAAGTGCGTTGCACTGTTCAGCATCCCGGCCCGCCGCCGCAAGCGCGGAATATCGGACTTGAGGTGCGCCCGCGCGGCATCATCCTCGCCAATTTCATTTAGGTTGCGGATACGGTCGATGATCATCGTCATCCGTCCGAGGAGGATCGAGATAAAACCAGCTACCGCGCCCAGAACGAAAGCCGGAGCCGTTGCCTGCGACATCAACTGTGCAAGTTGCTGCGTTTCTGGCACGAGACTCATCTCAGCCTGCCTCTGTTCAGAGCCGATGCGCAGCGCGGTGTAAGGGTGTCCCGGTAAACGAGTCTCCAGCCTACCTCCGCTCGGTGCCGATCGCGACGCCATCAATGTTTTTCGATCCGCATTTGCGGCAGACAAGCCGCGCCCGCTAAGCAAGCACCGGCGTTTCAGCGCCGTAGCGCTCGGCCATCTCACCAGGATCTGGTTCAACCCGATGCCGACAATCCTTGCACCAGACGATCAACCGCGGCGTTGCGGAGGTTCATCGGCAGGCCGTGGCAGGCATTCACAGCAGCAGCTTTTGCAGCCGCGGCGCCACCTCGTCGAAGGCGATGACGCCATCCCAAAACTCGACGATCACGTCGCGGTTGAGCGCGATCCAGCGGCAAACCAGTGTGAGATCGCCGGCCGATAGCTGCGGCTGGCGGCCGTGGAGTAGGATTTCCTCACAGACAGGGCGCACAGATACCGATACGGCATCAAGCCACGACCCGCGTCCGCTGCGTAACAGGCTGACCTTGACCCGGACATCGTGCGGGTAGCCTTGGTTCTCGGTGATCCACACCGCGCGCGGCAGTCCGGTGTGGCGTGGCAACAGCTTCACGGCCGCCCAATCCTCGGCAAGGTTTTCGAACTCAATCATTGTGCCGCACCGCGGATTTCCAGCCGATATTCGACTTTATTATAAAATCCGTCTCTATAGTTCATGTCGAGGTCCTTCGCCATATGGCGCCGCGGCGTAGGCGGTTCGCCCTGGACCTGATCCGGGCTTGGCCAGAATCGCTTTGAGCGGATGGAGCCGCGGGGCGAATGGGTAAAGGTCGCGATCGAGCGCCAATAGCGGCCAATGGGGGATTTGCGCTATTGCGGATGCCGGTTGCGGCCGTACCAAGGCAGGGTCTGGCTTTCGCGCGCCGACGGGCCGGCACGCGCGAGCTCCTGGCGACTTGACCCGCCCGCCCGCACCTGCTCACCATGTCGGCGTTAGTCTCCCTATTGCTAAGGAAACTCGCCCGGCCTCAGCGCCGGGCTTTTTTGTGCCCGCACGAGCTTGGGGGCGCACCAATGAACGCGGCTCAGAACCAATAGTGGGCCGAAGCGGCTGGTGCGCGGGGCGGCGGCACATCGAGCGGTATTGTCGAAACCGGCACTGTCAATTTAGCGGATTCGAAACAGAGTTTGGCAAAAATCTTGCCTCAGAGCCGATGGATTGGACATTGAAAACCGGCTTGGACCGTGAGCCTGTGATCTAAAATTTCAAGAGCAAGGTCTCGCCTGGCTCAAGTTGACAGTGCTATGCCAAAGCTAAAAAGACAAAGGGCCCGCCTGAGCCAGGAATCGATCACGGCAGCACGCGGCACAAGTAGTCGTTCGATCCGCTCGAGCCGGAGGCGAGCGTCGCGCGCCCGCTGGTCGAGCTCGACCCGCGGCACGCTCGGGCTCCATAGGGTTTCTTTCAGCATAGCGCTCTCCCTAGCGCGCTCGTTCCCAATCGCAACCGGGGCGGCGCCACACCAATATCGCGCTGGGCTCCGAACCCGCGTGATCTACCCCACATTGCCCGGGTTTATTCTGCGCGGGCGGGGTTTACGCCGTCGCCATTCGGTTTTCGCCCGTGATCATCCAGCCGCCTTACGCTCGGCTATGCGTCGGCAACCGCGAGGCATGTGCCGATCGTTAATGCGGCGAGCTGGTAGACAGCGTTACGGCCAGCGCGCCGCTCCGCCAGCTCTTCCTGATTGAGGCGGTCCGGCACATGCGGATGCCATTCGCCGGGTACCGGTCGGATTATCGTTTCAGGATCGAGTTGGCCGCAATTGACGCGCATCGTGCAGCGGAAGCGGCGGCCGACATTAAACGCCGACTCGATGATCGTGTTGCGCGCGAGCCGCGGCGGAATCGGTTCGAAATAGGTGATTTTCCGGGGTGGGCGGCGGCGGACCATTTCGTGCCTCCTGGTGTTGGAGTGCGCTCGCGTTTTACACGGAGAAAACGCTTTAAAACAGTCACTCTCCGCCAATGCGACCGCGCCAGGGGTCCGGGCCCGGGTTGCGCCAACTGCAAACTCGGCCAACCGGCCAAGGTAATGGGCCCAGCCTTCCGCATGGCCGGCGCATTGCTCGGCATTGGGCAGGCCGGTATGGGTCAGGCGCAGCAGCGTTCC
>JAFAOB010000328.1 GCA_019238055.1 Alphaproteobacteria bacterium | reverse complement strand
GGGTGCGCGATCGCATGCGCCGGGACGTTGGCGCGTGGACCGGCACGGGCGGCCAAGCCGATGTCGTATCGAACTGGGCAAAGATGCGGGTCGTCGAGGTGCGGAACCCGCGGAATTACCAATATGAAGGGATGACCATCGCCGAGTTGGCCGAGGCGACTGGGAAGCACCCGATGGACGCGATGCTCGATCTCGCGATTGACGAAGATCTGCGGACCGAATTCTCGACCGATCCGACCAATGGCACGGACCCGCAGGCGGTCGCCGAAATCCTCAACCATCCCTACATCCACCCCTGTGTCTCGGACGGTGGCGCCCATGTCCGCTACCTGACCCTGGGCACTTGGCCGGTTAATCTGCTGGCGACTTGGACACGGGACCGCCAGGTCATGAGCCTCGAGAAGGCGCACTATAAAATCAGTGGGCTGCCGGCGTGGATCGCCGGGTTCACCGATCGCGGCGTCCTGCGCGAGGGCTTCGCCGCCGACATCATCGTCTACGAACAGGAGAAGCTGGGATTTCTCTATGACAGCCCGGTCTACGCCGCAGACTTCCCAGGCGGCGAACGGCGTCTGATCCAGAAGGCCAAGGGCATCCGCTATACCATCGTCAATGGGGGAATTACGTTTGAGGAGAGCGAATGCACCCAGGCGACGCCGGGAAAATTGCTGCGCAGCTCTGACATGGTTGTTCGCTGAGCGATAAAAGCGGAAGAGCCCCGATCGATGGGGCTTTTCCAGCGTGTTATTGGCACAGCGATCGCGAAAGGAACGGCAGTGCCAATATTCAAGAAACAGGAGTTGAGCAAGCGGGCAGAAGCCGCCGCGGGCGCGGAAAGCAGTATCCTGCTCGGTGTCGACCAGGGAAGCCAATCGCTTCACATCGAGGAGGTAAGAGTAGCTCCCAATGCCCGGATTCCGCGGCGCATCAATCCGCATACGGAAGTCGCCATCATCGTACAGGAAGGAAAAGTGGACGCGATCCTTGGGCGTGAGCGCATACCGATCGGTCCTGGCGATATAGTGCTGGCCCCGGCCGGGAGCGCGCACGGGTTTCTGAACCGCCACGAAGAGCCGGCACGCCTGCTGTTTGTTTTCCCAACGCATCAGGTCGAGCAGGTGGAAGTCAGCATCCCGGGCGCGACGTTGGGGTTCCCGTCGGAAAAGGGGTTGTCCGGTTACCAATCACCCGAGGACCGGCCTCTGGGAGAGGGACGCTAAGGCCACAGTTACGGAATCCTTGAACAAGAAGCGACGGCATTCATTCCGCGGCAGATCGGCCGTAAGCGGATGTCAGGTTCGCAGTAAACTCGAACCCTCGATGCCCCGGAACGGGAAGGGGCGGAAACGGGCTAACCAAGTCAATCTCGACGGGTGGATTCGCTGGAGGTGGACCAACGGTTCGAAGCCTTCCCGGCCGGACAGAAGACCGGGCTCCAAGTACTAACCCCGCGATAGAGACGCTCGGTTATTCGATGAATGGAACGCGAGCAGGTGCCGTCCGACGGCTCCAAAGATAGGGCAGAATGCCGATCGCGATGCTGCCGGCGCCGAGGATGTTGGTGGTGAGGTCGAAATTCGGTATGCTGTAGACGGCTGTGGCCAGACAGAAAACGACCCCGAGCAAGGGCCAGACGAGCAGAAAAACAGCTTTGCCGATGCCTGTTAGCGCCTCAGCTCGGAAATACCAGGCGCAGGCAAGCCCGGTCAGCCCATAATAAAAGGCGACCTGGAGGCCGACGGCGTTGATCGAGTCGTCGATGACGGTCTTGATGCCGTCCAGGTATGAGGACCCGAATAGCAGGGCTAGGCCGAGCCCGGTGATCAGCAGCGTGGCAATCCAGGGGGTGCGATAGGCCGGATGCAGTCGGCCATAGCGGGGATGCAGCGCTTTGTCACGACTCATCGAGAACAGTGTGCGGGTGAATTGCAGGATCGAGGTTTCCAGCGTGCCGATCGTACTCAGCATAACGGCGATAACGGCGAGATAGTCCCAGGGATGTGGCATCAGCTTGTTGGCCACAACGGAGACGATATTGATCCCAGCCCGGCTGATTTCTGCGGCGCTCAGCAACCGCAGCGCCAAGGCATTAAAGCCAATCAGCAGCAGGACCACGATTCCAACCGCGACAATGCTGCCGGCGCCTGCGATACGGGCGCCGTCGCGGGTTTCCTCGTTCAGGTTGGCAGTGACATCCCAGCCGCTTAAGGCGAAGAGAGCGGTAGCGGCTCCGCTCGCGAAGAGCGCCGGGGTGAAGCCCACTCCGGTAAACCAGGTGATAGCAAAGGTTTGCGCTGGCGGCGGAGCGAAGCCTATCGCAGCCAGGGCAAAGAGCAACACCAGCACACCGACCTCGATAAGTGTGAACCCGACTTGCAGATAGCTGCTGAGCTTGATCCCTTTGGCAACGATGGCACCTATCGCCACGAGCCAACCGGCGGCCACCAAGGTTACCGCGCCCTGACTGTCGACGCGACCGGGCGCCAGCAGCTTCAAGGTCGCCGAGGCGGCGGGAAGAGTGCCGGAGACCATGAACACAGCGGAGCTGATGAGCAGCGCCCAGCCGGCGAAAAACCCGAGCGCCGGCGAGAAAATCGCCGTAACCCAGGCATAGGAGGCGCCGGCGTTGACCACTAGACGATTCAAATGGCGGAAGGCGAAGGCGATGCCAAACATGATCAGCCCGCAATAAAGCAGACTGGCGGGCGCCAATACGCCGACCGCGCCGATCAATGTCGCCGTGCTTGCCGCAACGCTATAAGCAGGGCCGCTCCCGGCGATGCCCATGATCACCGCTTCGGCAAAACCGAGCGAGTTGGCGTGAAGGCCCGGGGGTTTCTCGGTTTCGACAGCCGGGGTCATTTGCGTCTGGTCCGATGGCACGAAGACAATGACCCGTCAAGTCACACCCTCGAAAACCTGGAAGCCCGATACCGGGATTGTCTTATTGCGGCGGATTTTGCGCGCGAGCACATCAGCGGGAAAGTACAGCGTGTTCTGTGAAATCGCTGTGCGTGCTGCGTCGGTAAAACTCAATTGGTGAATTGCGCTCTAGCTTAAGGAAGCGCGCAATCCGCGAAGCGAGGATCGTTTCAAGCACGCCCGCAAGGAACTCGCACGAGCGGCGTATAACCCGGTTCCGAGTACAATACAGCAGTCGTCACTCCCGCGCCGCGCAGAGCCTGGAAGTAACAACCTGTAAGGGACCTGCGGCCTCGCTTGCCGGAGGAGCGCCTCAGGTGTCGAGAAAGCTGCGCAATTTGCGCGAGCGGCTCGGATGTTTGAGCTTGCGTAGCGCCTTGGCTTCGATTTGGCGAATGCGCTCACGGGTCACCGAGAATTGCTGCCCGACCTCTTCCAATGTGTGGTCGGTGTTCATGCCGATGCCAAAGCGCATGCGCAATACACGCTCCTCACGCGCCGTCAGCGAGGCGAGTACGCGCGTCGTTGTTTCGCGCAGATTGGCCTGGATTGCCGCATCGAGCGGCAGCACCGCGTATTTGTCCTCGATGAAATCGCCCAGATGGCTGTCTTCCTCGTCGCCGATCGGCGTCTCGAGGCTGATCGGCTCCTTGGCGATCTTAAGAACCTTGCGCACCTTTTCCAGCGGCATCAACAGCTTTTCCGCCAATTCCTCCGGGGTCGGCTCGCGGCCGATCTCATGCAGCATCTGGCGCGAAGTGC
>JAFAOB010000378.1 GCA_019238055.1 Alphaproteobacteria bacterium | reverse complement strand
TTTCTCTTTCAGATCTCGAGCCTCGGCGTCAACGATCTCGCAGCCCGATTCCAGCAGGCAATTCCGCTGATGTATGTGGCTAACCTGTTTCCGTTTGGGATTGGCTTGCTGGTCCTGATGCATCGCGGGATTCGCCTTGGCGTGCGCTGGCCGGTTCACGCCATCCTCCGTGCGAGCTGATTCGCGGGTTCCGGCTCGCAGGGGGCCCGGCATGCATCTCGGAAAAACCCTGTCCGGCTACATTGCTCGCCATTTTTTTGTTTGGTTTTGCGGTGTCTTCGGCGTGATGGCGCTCATCACGTTTTTGGCCGATTACATCGAGCTCATCCGCCGCGGCGGAACCAAAGTACAGGCGACATTGGAGCTGCTGTTTGAAATGGCGGCCCTGCAATCGCCCCAGACCGTGCAGGAAGTGCTGCCTTTTGCCATTCTGTTTGCGACAATGTTCGCGTTCTGGCGGCTGACGCGCAATAACGAGCTTGTAATCGTAAGAGCGGCTGGGGTCTCGGTTTGGCAATTTTTGACGCCGGCGGTATTGGTCGCGCTGATGATCGGGATTGTTGCGGTGACAATCTTCAACCCGATCGCTTCTGTTGCGACAGCTGCCTATGAAAAACTTGACGCGCGCATCCTGGGCGGAAACTCGGCCGACACGCTGCTGTCAAGCACAGGCTTTTGGCTTCGTCAGCGCGACCCAGCGGGCGAACAGATCATCGTGCATGGCGGCAAATTCGCGGCTCGCGATATGATGATCAATAACGTTTCGATCTTCTTTTTCGATAACCACACCCGCTTCACCTCGCGAATCGATGCCCGCACGGCGCGGCTCGAAAACGGCAACTGGCTGATCGAGGACGGGGTATGGTGGCATCCTGATAAGCCCGCCGAGACCTTTGACCGCTGGCAGTTGCCGACACAGCTGACGCCGCGCAAGATAGAACAGAGCTTTGCTTCGCCTGAGACGATGTCGTTCTGGGACCTGCCGGGTTTCATCGAACTTCTGGAGCGATCCGGCTTTCCGGCGCAACGTCATCGGCTTCACTACGACGTCCTGCTCGCGCGGCCATTCCTGTTGTGCTCGATGGTATTGATTGCGGCGATCTTCAGCCTGCGGATGCAACGACGCGGTGGCACCACGTTGATGGTTGTGGGCGGTGTGGCGAGCGGGTTCGTTCTGTTTGTCGTATCAAACCTGGTTTTTGCCCTCGGCATATCCGCGAAGGTTCCGGTGGCCCTCGCCGCTTGGACGCCGACCGGGGTAAGCCTGATCTTTGGCGCCTCTACGCTGCTGCATCTGGAAGACGGGTAATGGTCGGGGGGCCGGGGCTCGTTCCCCGGCAGTGGACAATGATGATCGGGTCGTGCTCGCGGCTTGCTGCGGCGTTGCTGGGGATGTGTGCGGCTCTCCTGATCAACCTGCCGGCCGCCGCCCAGTTTGGCTCGGTGCGGTCGGCGCAGCGGAATCCGAATGCCCCGATCGTGCTTCGCGCCGACGAAATCGAGCACAACAATGACCTGGGTCTGACGATTGCGCGCGGCAATGTCGAATTATCGCAAAACGGGGCCGTACTGCTCGCTGATACGGTGACCTACAACCAGCGCACCGATACGGTGACGGCCTCGGGGCATGTCAGCCTATCGCAACCGACGGGCGAGATCCTGTTTGCCGATTACCTCGAGCTGCGCAATGCCCTCGGCGACGGCTTTGCCGAGAGCGTGCGGATGCTGCTGACCGACCGGTCGAGGCTGGCCGCAAACGCCGCGCGCATAACCAACAAAAATCGGATCGAGCTGGCGCGGTCCGTCTATTCGCCGTGCGATCTGTGCAAAAACGACCCGAGCGCACCACCGGCTTGGCAATTTGTCGCTCGCCGGATCGATGATGACCGGGAGTTCAAGCTGCTCGAGATGCACGACGTCACGATGCAGATCGATGGCTGGCCGGTTTTCTACTTTCCTTATCTCTCAATGGCCGACCCCTCGGTGAAGCGCGCGAGCGGGTTTCTTGCTCCGGTGATCGGAGGGTCCAGCTCAGTCGGGGCCAACTTTACGCTGCCTTACTACCTGGTGCTCGGTCCGGACAAGGACGTTACTTTTTCGCCGCGCATCACCAGCAAGGCGGGCCCCGTTTTCGAAACCGAATATCGGCAGCAATTCGGGAACGGCGCCCTCGACGCCTTTGGCAGCATCAATTACAGCAACCCGACCACTCCGGGAGTGGGCAGCGGCCAGCTCCGCGGCAACATCAACGAGACCAGCATATTCGACGTCACGCCGGATTGGCGCACCGGTCTCAATCTGCAACGCGTTTCCGATCAGAGCTATCTTCTGCAATTCGGTTTTGGCAATCCGCCGCTGAACGCCGAAATCAGCCGCGGCTATATCGAAGGCTTTGGACTGCGCTCGTCGACCGATGTGAATGCCTACGCGTTTCAGCCCCTGGTTTCCGGCCTCAGCGCGTCGACCCAGCCGATTGTGCTGCCGGTCATTAACCGCAATTGGCAGAGCGAGCCCGATCCACTTGGCGGGCGCTGGAATCTCAACGCTAACCTGCTCGATATTGTGCGCCAACAGGGCACCCAGGATCGTCGGATCTCGCTCGGGACTCAGTACGAGAACACCTTTCGCGACGGTATTGGCGGGCAATACACGCTGACGGCGAGCATGCGAGGTGACGGTTACTGGGTCAATGATCTAAGTCAGCTGTCGAATCCCGATCTCCCTTCATATTACTTCCCGATCGACGGCACTCCGCCCGCCAAGCCCATCGCTCTCGATTTTGTGACCGGCCGCGTCTTTCCGCAGGTCGGGCTGACATGGAGCTATCCGCTCGTTCATCCCGGTGTGCTGACCCCGGTGATCGAGCCGATTGTGGGTGTCTATGCCGCACCGAATGGCGGCAACCAGCACAAGATCCCTAACGAAGACAGCCTCTCGTTCAACTATGACGCATCGATGCTGTTTCTTCCCGACCGCCTTGCCGGATACGACATTCTCGACACCGGCCAGCGCGTCGATTACGGGCTCAAGCTCGGTCTCTATGACAACAGCGGCGGCAGCTATCGCGTGCAGGTTGGGCAGAGCTATCGGGCCGAGGTCAACAGTTTTCTGCCCCCCGGATCGGGCGCCTATAATCGCCTGTCAGACGTCGTCGGTCGCGTCGTGCTGGAGCCCAGCTCCTATCTCGACCTGATTTACCGTTTTCGCCTCGGGGCCACCACACTGGCCTTCAACGAGCAGGAAGCTTCGGTCAGCGCCGGACCGTCGAATCTGAGACTGAGCGCCACTTACATCCTGATCCCGGCGCAAACCGCGAGCGATGTCGTGGTCAATTCCTCGACCGGGCAGTCGGTCATCTATGGCAAGCAGGAGCAGCTCACCTTCTCCGCGACCGCAAGACTTACCCGTTATTGGTCTTTGCAGGGCACCGAGACCCTTAATCTGACGGCGAGTTCGAATATCATCAATGGCGTGGTGACGCCCCAGGCGAGCAACAACAGTCTTTACGCGTCGCTATCGGCGATCTATCAGGATGAATGCATGGCCTTTGTCGGCGGTATTACCCAGTCCGGAATCCGGAATGGTGCGGTCGTCCCCGGATACTCGGTGCTGTTCAGCGTCGTTTTCAAAAACATTGGCGAATTCGGCGGCACGGTTGCCACACTCGGCGGCGGCCCACAATGATGCGTTGGATGATCACCCTCCGGGACAAAGGATAGCGCCGATTCTTTATTTTTGGTGATGCGCTGCCGCGACACCTGTGGCAAAGAAGATATAGGGTGAGATGCGCCGTCCATGTTGGGTGGTTATCAATGACGGTAATCCGCTGGTTCCTGATCCTGCCAATCCTTATGGCCGGCGTGCCGGTCAATCTCGGCACCGCGCTTGCGGCCTCGCCGCGGGTGTTGCAGTCGAGCACCGCCGCACCTTTGTTGCATCGTCAGCCGGGGCAACAGCAGACGCCGCAGACCTACCCGGAAATGCGGATCGCGGCGGTTGTTAACGACGACGTGATCTCGGTCGCCGATCTCGATTCGCGGATCCGCATGGTCACGCTGTCGACCGCTATCCCCGATACACCTGAAGCCCGCAATCGCGCCAGGGCCCAGGTCCTGCGCACCCTCGTCGATGAAAAACTCGAGGTTGAGGAGGCTAAGCGCAAAAACATCACTGCCACCGAGCAGGAGGTCGACAAGGCGATCACCTCGATAGCGCAGCAGAACAATCTGAAGCCCGATCAGCTTTACGAGGTGCTCAAATCAAACGGCATCGAGCGCAGTGCCCTTGTCAACCAGGTTACGGCCTCGATTGTATGGGCCAAGCTCATTCGACAGATGGCGGCGGATACCAATCCGGTTTCCGACGAAGAAATCGATGCCGCACTGAAGCGCCTCAAGCAAAATGAAAGTACGCCGGAGGCCCGGGTCGCCGAAATCTTCCTTCCGATCGACAATCCGCAGCAGGACGATGAAACGCGCGCGCTCGCCGAGCGACTCATCGCCGAGATGAAGCAGGGTGCGCGTTTTTCAAATGTCGCGCGGCAGTTTTCTCATTCGGCCACGGCGGGAGTTGGCGGCGATATGGGATGGGTGCATCCCGATGAGCTGAGCCCGCCTTTGGCCAAAGCGGTGATCGATATGAAGCCCGGGGAGCTGTCTCCGCCGATCCGGGCGCCTGGCGGCTATTACCTGTTGCTGGTTCTCGAGCGGCGCGGCGTGGGTGGTGTCCCCAGCGAAGAGGACATGATGCTGCATGTCGTGCAGGTGGTCTTTCCGCTGGCCCCGGACGCCAGCGAAGCAGCGCGCCGCGCTGCGCTCGCTCAGGCGCAAGCCGCCAGAAACGAGGCCAAGAATTGCGACGACATGCTGCGTATCGGTCGGACCGAAGCATCACAGCTGTCAAGCCAGGGCGATTTGCGGCTCGAGCAGATCGCGCCCGCGATGCGCGGCATGGTAATGGGGCTTGGGATCGGACAGCCGTCACAACCGATTCTGCAAAAGAACGGGGTCGGGGTTATCATGGTGTGCAGCAAGACCCAGCCCAAGGCGGTTGCGCCGACGCGCGACGATGTCGCCGAGAGTCTGATGCGGGCGCGCCTCGATATACTGGCTCAGCGCTATCTGCGCGATTTGCGGCGCGCCGCCTTTGTCGACGTTAGGGTATAGCCGGATGCCGCTGCCGCTCGCGGTGACCATGGGTGAGCCGGCAGGGATCGGCGGCGAAATCGTCTTGAAGGCGTGGCTCGCGCGAGCCGACGGGCTGCCGGCATTCTATATGAGGGACGATCCCGAACGCTTGGCCGAGCTGGCAATGCGACTCGAGTGGCCTGTGCCGGTCAGGCCCATCGCTGCGCCCAGCGAGGCCGTCGGGGTTTTCCCCGCGGCACTGCCGGTGGTGCCGCTCGACCGCAGCCCACGCGGGCGGTCGGGACAGCCCGATCCCACCGACGCGCCGGCGATTATCGCGTCAATCGATGCAGCGGTTGCCGATGTACGGGGTGGGCATGCGGCGGCGGTCGTGACCAATCCGATCCACAAGGACGGCCTATACCGCGCCGGGTTTCATCATCCCGGTCACACCGAATACCTTGCCGAACTCGCCGGCGGCGGACTCACCCCGGTCATGATGCTGGTCTGTCCGGAGCTGCGTGTGGTGCCGGTGACGATTCATCTGCCGTTGCGGCGAGCGATCGACAGTCTGAGCTTTGATGCCATCGTCACGACGGGCCGGATCACCGCCACGGCGCTGCGCGCCGAGTTCGGCATTCCCGCGCCGGTGCTGGCAATTGCCGGTCTCAACCCGCATGCCGGCGAAGCCGGAGGGCTTGGTCGCGAGGAAATCGACATTATCGAGCCGGCGATTGCCGCATTGCGCAGCGAAGGCATTGATGCACGCGGTCCGCTTGCCGCCGATACGATGTTCCACGCGCAGGCGCGGCAATCTTATGACGCCGCTTTGTGCATGTATCACGACCAGGCGCTGATCCCGATCAAGACGATCGATTTCCACAGCGGCGTCAATGTCACATTGGGACTGCCGTTTGTGCGCACCTCGCCCGATCACGGCACCGCCTTTGCTATCGCCGGCAAGGGTATTGCTCGCGCCGACAGCCTAATCGCGGCCTTACGCTTGGCGGCAGAGATGGCGGCCACGCGCCGCGCCCGCTCCGAGGCCCGCTTCTGACCTCAGATCCCGCGCTGGCCGCGGCCTCGCTGCCGCCGCTGCGCGAGGTCATCGCCCGGCACGGCATCGCAGCGCAACGGCGACTCGGCCAGAATTTTCTGTTTGACCTGAACCTGACGCGGCGCATCGCGCGCGCCGCCGGGTCGCTGGCTGGGATCGACGTTATTGAGGTCGGCGCCGGCCCGGGCGGGCTGACCCGCGCGCTGTTGGCCGAGGGTGCCGGTCGCGTTTTTGCAATCGAGCGCGACCCGCGCTGCCTCGCCGCCCTCGGCGAACTCGCCAAGGCCTATATGGGACGGCTTGAGATCGTCGCCGGCGACGCGCTCAAGCTCGATCTTGTCGCGTTGACCGCGGCACCACGCAAGGTCGTTGCCAACCTGCCCTACAACATCGCCACTGTGCTGTTGCTCGGCTGGCTCGATCAGATCGCGGCGTTCGAAAACCTGACCTTGATGTTTCAGCGCGAGGTCGCCTTGCGGCTCACCGCAGCGCCGCGCAGCAAACCTTATGGCCGGCTGTCGGTGATCACCCAGTGGCTCTCCGAGCCTCGCATTCTGTTCGATGTGCCGGCGCGCGCTTTCGTCCCGCCGCCAAAGGTTACATCAACGGTGGTATTGATCGTGCCGCGGGCGGCACCGCTCGCCCCTGCCGCCAAACCGGCGCTCGAACGCGTCACCGCAGCCGCTTTTGGGCAGCGCCGCAAGATGCTGCGGTCGAGCCTGGCCGTTCTCGGCATTTCTCCCGAAGATCTGTTGACGCGCGCCGGCATTCCGCCGACCGTCCGCGCCGAGGAACTCACCGTCGCCGAATTTTGCGCCCTCGCCCGCGCCCTCGAGCAAGCATAACCGGCACGACCGCAGCCAACCCCCCGCACCGCCTGTTTCACCTGTTTTATCAGGTCGAGATCAGATGACCACCCGCCTTCAAAGACAATCCCGCACCTCCATAAGAGCTGGAATCAGGCAATAATACACTGTCATTATGACAACTGCATGGTTATCGCTGCCCTATCGCTGATGCAGTCGCAATCGTCAATCCCCGGCTCAGCCCAGATCTACGCCAAACGTCTCTGCGAAACCGTTTTGACCCGCGACTGTGATTGCGATGGCACGAGTGTCCGGGGCATGCTTAAGCCAGCCGAGTTCGAAGCACCGGATAGCGAGTGCCGCGCCCAGCGATCCGGCGAGATGCGACCGCCTCTCGCTCCAATCAAGGCAAGGCCGGCAGAAGATACGCCGCCGCCGTTCCACAGCCGCAAGATCGATCCCGAAGTCGTTGAGGAACCGACTGCCGCCCGCCGTTACCTGGCCGCCATCCCCGGTCAGCACGATATGACGATGCGCCGTGAGGGCGTCGGCCAGCCCGACCCCGAGGCGGCCGGCAAGGTGATCGTAACAGGTGCGCGCCGTCCGGAGCGCTTCGTCCAATTTCGATGACGGCCGGTAGCGAGGCGGAGCGTCGCGCGCCACTACCATGACCGCCTCCACCATCTGGGCCACGTGGGCTGATCCAAGCCGGTAATATCGGTGTCGTCCCTGCTTTTCGACCTCTAGCCAACCGGCCTGCGTGAGCTTCGCAAGATGACTGCTCGTTGTCTGGCGCGATACACCGGCGGCGTGAGCGAGCTCCGTCGCCGTGAGTGCCCGCCCAGCCATAAGCGCAGCAATCATGTTGGCGCGCGCCGGGTCGCCGATCAAAGCGCCGATTTCGGCAACGCCAGTATTTCGGCTCATAGCGCGCATGTAATCCGTGCGCTCCACCATTCCCAGCGCTTAATGGTTCGATCTAGACCGAAACCTTTTTCAGGCACTTCCGATCACCGACCATGTTTGCCGTCAAAGTATCGGGATTTGGAAGGAACCGCTGATGGCTCAAGACAATCGCCCGAATATCCTCGGCAGCCCGGTCGAGCGCATGTATTTTGCCTGGAACGATGCCCTCTCGCGCAATGACGCGGCGGCGCTGCTCGCACTCTATGCAACCGATGCGGTGTTCGAAAGCCCGCTGGTGCCCCACCTGCTCGGGACGGAAAGCGGCGTGCTACATGGCCACGACGAATTGCGGCCACTGTTCGACAGGCTCGCCGAGAGAAAGCCGCCGGTACGGCAGTATTATCGTACCGGATATCTCACTGACGGCAAGCGCTTGATCTGGGAATATCCGCGAGCCGCCCGAGACGGCGAGCAGATGGATTTCGTTGAGGCAATGGAACTTAACAAGCAGGGATTAATCCAGCGGCACTGCGTCTATTGGGGCTGGTTCGGCGTCCGCGTCCTGCAGCGCGACCAATATCACAAATAGAAAGGAACCGACGGATGACAAAAGATCACCAGTCGCTTCCGGGGTACGACTACGGAACTGAGAGAGTAGGGCATTCTCCTGTCACCCTTGAAGATTTGAGGGAACTTGAGGAGACCTCGGGCCTGACTGACGAGGACCGTCACTACCTCGCCTTGGCAGGAGAGGTGCTCTCCGATCAGGCAGAAGACATGATCAATGCCTGGCGCGCGAGGATCGGTGCGCAGGCGCATCTGGCGAAGTGGTTTCAAGGGGCCGATGGTCAGCCCGACGAACGCTACAAGGCCGCCGTAAAGCCGCGCTTCGTTCAATGGGTGATCGACACATGCACGCGCCCTTATGATCAGGCCTGGCTCGACTATCAGGAGGAGATCGGCCTGCGCCACACACCGGCTAAGAAGAACGCAACTGACCATGTGCAGGCGCTGCCGCTCGTGCCGCTACGCTACCTCCTGGCCTTTACATCTGTTGTAGTGACGACCACGAGAGAGTTTCTCGCCCGGAAAGGCCACTCTCCTGAGGAGGTCGAGCGCATGCACGTTGCGTGGAGACCAAAGCGGTGCTGCTCACGTTGGCTCTGTGGAGCCGCCCTTACACGCAAGGGGATCTGTGGTGAAACGACCGCGCTGCCGTTTGGCGCATCACGCGCGACTACCGCAGACCGGCCGCAACTCTCTCCTTCAAGCAGATGTCTAGCCGCTAACAAGCGGCGGCAATAGGGGCGTCGTCCGTCGTCCATAGGACGCCCCTTCTCAACCGCTGCGAAGCCCCTCGACGAATTCGGCGAGGCCGGTTTGCCGCACACGGCGCAGCCGCTCGGCGGTGACGATCGCATGGGCCTTGGCCACCGCGGCGTCGATCGTATCGTTGACGATGACATAATCATATTCCGGCCAATGGCTGATCTCTTCGATCGACTTGGCCATCCTGCCGGCGACGACCGGGTCGCTGTCCTGGGCACGCACCCGCAGCCGCTGTTCGAGGGCAGCAAAGCTCGGCGGCAACACAAAGACAGCAACGAGATCGTCGGGTACCTTGGCTGCGAGCTGCTGCGTTCCTTGCCAGTCGAGATCGCCGACGATGTCGCGTCCGGCCGCGAGCGCCTCGTCGATCGGCGCGCGCGGCGTGCCGTAATAATTGCCGAACACAAGCGCATGTTCGAGCAACTCGCCGCCGGCCACCATCTCGTCAAAGCGCTGCCGACTTATAAACCAATAATCGCGACCGTCGACTTCGCCTGGACGAGGCGGGCGGGTGGTCACCGAAATCGATAACGCGAGATCGGGATCACGCTCGACGAGCCGGCGCGTGATCGTCGTCTTGCCCGCACCCGAGGGCGAGGAGAAGACGAGCAACAGTCCGCGCCGGCGGATCTGCACAGCACTCATTCGATGTTCTGCACCTGCTCGCGAAACTGCTCGATCACCGCTTTCAACCCGAGCCCTAGGCGGGTCAGCTCGATGTCAGCCGATTTCGAGCACAACGTGTTGGCTTCCCGGTTCAACTCCTGGCACAGGAAATCGAGGCGGCGGCCAACCGCCTCGCCGCTATCGATGAGATCACCCGCCTGCTCGATATGGGCGCGCAGCCGCTCGATTTCCTCGCGAATGTCGGCGCGGGCGGCGAGCAGCGCCACCTCCTGGGCCAAGCGCTCCTCTGGCAATGGCGGGGCCCCGGCGCCGACCAAATCCGCCAACGTCTTCAACAAGCGCTCATGGATCGCGATCGGTTGGGACGCGGCACAGTCCCTGGCCCTGGCTGTGAGGGCGGCCATTTCACCGAGCTGAGCACGAAGCAATGCCGCGATGCGCACGCCTTCTTCGACCCGCGCCGCCGCCAACTGATCGAGCGTCTCGGCCCAGCTGCGCCGAATTTCGGCGTGGCGCGCTTCGGTTACCGCCTCGTCTTCATGGTCGACGGTTTCGATGACGCCACGCAGCGCCAACAGACCGTCGAGCCGCGGCGGAGCGGCATCAATCTCGCCGCTCAGCTCCCCAATCAGTGTCATCAACTGTGCCAGCGCCGCGCGGTTGATCCGCAGCTCGGGCGGGGCGGTGTGCGTGACGCTCAGATTTGCTGAAATATTGCCGCGGCGAAAGCGCTGCGCCAACAAGGTGCGCAACTCCAACTCCAGCGCATCGAAGCCGGGACCGAGGCGCAAGCGCAGGTCGAGTCCGCGGCCGTTGACGCTTTTGATCTCCCAGACCCAGGAGATGCCGTGTGCCTCGCCCTGCGCCCGCGCGAA
>JAFAOB010000088.1 GCA_019238055.1 Alphaproteobacteria bacterium | reverse complement strand
CAGCCGCGGAATGCAGCAATCCCTGGATGCATTTCGCAAGAGCATGACCTGGTGCCAGGTCAAGTGCAATCGCGACCGCATCGCGCCCGAGATCCGACAATGCCGCTATCGCAGCAGGATCGCCCCACCAGGGATTGCTGACGATGTGCTGGCAGGTGAACGCCAGCCCCGAGAGCGCCTCGACATTGCGGCGGTCATGCGCCAGCGCGCAAAGAAGCCAGCGCTGCGCTTCGGCTGTCATCTCGGGCGTGATCTTCCCTTTGATCGCGGTCATCGCCCGCGAAAGACATTCATTGATGCCGAACTCGCCGCCTGTGGTCATCGCGGCACGGCGGCTTGCTTGTTGCAGGACCAAGAGATGAAGCTCGCGGGAGATCTGTCGCGTGATGTTGGCCTGTATCAGCCCAAGCTCGTCCGGATCAAACTCATATCGGCCGGCCCAGCAATATTCGGCTGTCGCAGCGTTGGTAATCTGCACGTTGACGCGGAGCATCGTCGGGCTGCTCCTCTGAGCGCTTCCGGTTACGATATATTCTATTTCCGGATTGCTCGTCCGCGCCGGGACATCGGTCCGCGCCTCGTCGGCGACGAGTGAGAGGGCCATCCCGCGACCACGGCGCACGAGATCGGTGACCAGATCGTCGGTAAAGGCTTCCATTACATATTGCTGACGCTGGTCGCCGGTCAGATTGCGCAATGGCGCAACGCCAACCGCAATGTTTGGCGACAAGCACGGCCACCGCGGTCGTCCAATTTCTGGCATTAAGCTGACCGGTCCAGCAGCTGGTCGGGCTAGCGCCGCGATTACGGGTGCCGAGCGGTCCTCTCCAATGCGCGCCGCCGGCAGAGCGCTTATCCCCGTGACTATGGCTATGGCGCCGGAGCGGGCGATCTCATTGGCCAGTGCTTGGGTCTCGGCATCGGGTGCGACGCCGAGCTCCCGCTTCAAGATCTCGGCGCATGTGCGGTATTGGCGCAGTGCTTCGGGCCGCCGTCCGGCTCGCGCATAGGCACGAATCAGGGCACGCTGGCCGATCTCTGAGAGCGGATCGAGGGACGCTAGGCGACGGGCTGAGCGGATTGCTGCTTCGTGTTCCCCAGCCTCGTCCTGCAATGCGGTCAAGCGCTGCAGAATGCTGCAGATAAGATCGAGCGTGCGGTCGCGTTCACTGGCGAGCCATTCCTGAAACGGCTCTGAATCAATAACAAAATCGGCGAGAAATTCACCACGATAGAGCTCTGATGCAGCCAGCAGTTCGGCACAATCCTGCGAGCGCGAGAGCTGTTCGAAGCGGTGGAGGTCGGTGTCGATTTCCTGCAACCGACAATTGGCAAATTCAGCCAGTAAATGATGCTTGGCACCTTCGCCCAATGCTTTGCGCAACTCCAGAAGACAATTGCGCAGGCTATGACGCGCTTGCTCTGATCCCTGATAGGGCCACAGCAAATCGGATAGCCGCTCACGGTTGATCGGGCGTCCGACCTGGGTCGCCAGATAGGCCATCAGCGCCCGCGCCTTTCTCGGCAGCTTGCCAAGTCGGCGATGGTCGCTCTCGATCACCAGGGGTCCAAGAAGGCCGATTTGCAGTGTCATCACCAGTACCCCAATGCGCTCCTAGGAGCACCACGGTTGGTCCTGAACCGATTTATCTTGATCCGAAGACAAGCCCCCATCAAGGCCATAGCAAAGTGAGGGCGAGCAAGCGCCCATCATCCGGACTTGCGCTTGCCTTCGATGGATCGCCAGCTTGTCTTCGAGCACACGACAGAGCTGGTCAAATCCGCGATTTCTCAACAATGGCAGTAATTCTTGATAGAAGCCGCTACGTTCGCCGAGGTCTGCGGGCGCGATTTCTTGCCACATCTCGATTGGAGTGAGGCTCGGACCCAATGCGTCGGTCTCCTCGACGCCAGCCACCAGCAGCTCGAGCCGAGTGCGCATGCATTTTTCGCAATGCCCGCAATTGCCTCCGAGTTTCGGTTCAGCAGGGCATGGGCGCAACGCTGCGAGCGCGGCAGGCCAGCGGGCGAGATCGCGCACTTTGTCGAGACGCGAGAAGCGCGAACCATCGTGGAGGATAGTGAGGCGCTGGCTCGAAAATAGCCCGTCGACCGCAGGATGTGATCCCCATGGAACCGGATTGCGCAAGGAGTGGGTGCTGCCTATGAAGGCGAATGCGGGGCCAATCGTCGCCGCATGGCCGATTGCGGCCAACCCGGCCGAACTGTGGCGGTGCTCCCAAAACCCGGGCTGCGATGGCAGATGGCGTAAATTCGTGCGGCACGGGATCAGGCGGACCCCAGCCTCGGCTGCTACCGGCTCAAGCTGCTTTAAGGCCGCTTGATAACGTCCGGTTTCGGGGTTGCGTCGCCGTTTGCCGATGTCGAACCCGTGCACGAAAAGTACGTCTTGAATATATGCGGCATCGTAGTGGCGATACAGCTGGCGATTGCGCATCAGCAGATGGAGGCCATCGACACCGCCGGACAGAAAGGCGATGCTGCGGCGCGGCGCGGCGCCATGCACCAAACGGGCGCGACCTTCCACTTCAATTTCTGGCGCGGCCGAGGGCATCCCACCCCAGCTCGACCACCAGGCATGCGCGGTTCGCAAGCCTTCGATCAGCATGGGGCAAACCGGACTCTCGATGCGCACCCTTCTTTCACCGTGAACAGCGGCAAGCGGGAAGCAGGCAGCAAGAAACACCTCCGCGCTGACGGCATCGCCAGACGGCGACGGGTCCTGGTCTGGGAAAGCTTTCGTCAGCCACCCCTCTACACACGGTTCGCCGATTTCGAAGGTCAGCTGCTCAGAGGGGAAATCCCGATCCTCCCAAATTACCTTTGCAGAGTGAACTCTCCTGTTGTTGAGTGCACACACAAGATTATCGATCAGCATCGGTCCGTTTCCCCCGTCTCACCCAGACCCGACCGGCGCCGAAACGCATTTCCGCCCCCAGCGCGCCGCTTCTGCCGCCATCCTCAAAAACAAGGTTAAAGTGACCTTCTAGCCGATCTGCAGCAAGGTTAACGTGCTAGTGTCAAATTAGAGTCATAACATCGTCAATAGAACTTTACGCTGAAACATTTAACAAAAAATTTCCGGCGCAGAGAGACTGTCCCAGCCTATCGCTGCATCGCGCGAAGCGCCTGAGGGCTGCTAAACCCGCGCCCAAGCAGGCGCCACGGCTCATACCGGGCAATCGCGATACGTGATTGTTACAATCACATTAGAGTAAATTACATCCATTTTTGACATAAGGTTGATGTAATTGGAGACAGCTCGCTGACTACGTGCAGCAAACTCTGTGGCCGAAGTGACAAGTCAAACATGGAGCCGTGGCAATGCATACCGCCTCACGCTATAGACGAGCACGCCTAAGATCAAAATTTTGGAAGGCTGATTGGCAATTTTCCCAAATAACCTATCATCAAGAGTCTTGATCGTTGAGACCATGATTGTGAAGAAAGAGGGTAAATGCGAGATAATGGAGCAGCTTGTGAGCTGCACCGCGACGGATACCTGCTTTGAGATTGGTATCTGTTGCCAATTTATTTCTGCACAATTTCGCTTCCGCGCGAACTGCGCGTCCGCGATGGCCATCACAACACCAGTCGGCGGTCGCGTTTATCGCTAAGTCTGAAGGAGAGGGCAATGCAGAGCCTTGGCGATTGCTTTGCCGAACTGAAGGATCCGCGTGGCATCAATGCCAGACGTCATGACCTGCCAGAAATTTTGACGATCGCCCTCTGCGCGGTGCTGGCAGGAGGTCAGACGGCCGTTGACATGGCGGTGTTCGCCGAAGCCAAGCGGGACTTTCTCGGCAGCTTCCTGCGTCTAAAAAACGGAATACCCAGCCACGATACCTTTAGCCGAGTTTTTAGGCAGCTTGATCCCGATCAGTTCCGCGCCTGCTTCCAAAAGTTTATGGCGCGCTTCAGCGAGACCTGCAGCGGCGTAATCGCGATCGACGGCAAGATGCTACAGCGGCCGATTGGCCCGACTCACTCCGGTTCGGCGCTGCATATGATCAGCGCTTGGTGTTGCGACACGCGTCTTGTGCTCGCCCAGATTGCCACGACGACCAAAATGAGAGAAAACGCTGCAGTCATCGAGCTGTTGAAAAATTTGCGTCTGAGCGGCGCCATCGTAACCACCGATGCGCTCAATTGTCAGCGCGAGATCAGCCGGCGAATAGTAAAGCAAGGCGGTGATTACGTTCTTGCGCTGAAGGCCAATCACAGAGCCTTGCACGCTGATGTTGCCCAATTCTTTGCTGATCCGGCTCACCAAAAGGCGAAGCACCATGCCACACATGACAAACAGCACGGCCGCATTGAGACCCGCATCGGCATCGTGTCGACTGATATCGATCAACTGCTGGCACGCCATCATTGGCCGGGTCTGAGTGCGCTCGGCCGGGTCATTCGGATCCGCCAAACAACCGCAAAGGCAGTTCCCCAGAAAACCACCGAGACCGCTTATTACCTGATGAGCGCAGCGCTGACACCCGAGCGTCTGTGCCAAGTCGTGCGGTCACATTGGGGGATCGAAAACCGCCTGCACTGGGTCCTCAATGTGGTTATGAATGAAGACCAAGTCAGAAGCCGTAGCGACAACAGCCCCTACAATCTCGCGATTCTCCGCCACATGGCGCTCAATCTGATGCATAAGGATCGCTCCAACATATCGTTGCGCGGCAAATTCAACCTCGCCGCTTGGCGCGATGATTTCCTGATAAAATTGCTCGCTTGAGCTTGATTGGATAGCGCACGATCGTGGTTTCTCAATTTGTGCTACTGATTCGAGAAATAAATATGGTTAATTTCTCGTATAGAGGGTAAGCGGTTCGTTCAGCGCTTCACGCCGGATCCCGGATATTTCAATTGCCGTTCGACAACGCACGCACATTCAACCTAAAAGCGATCGCGAACCCGGATATCACCGGGCTCGAGATTGCGGTCGCACGCTTCAACTCACCACATCCATACCTGCTCTTCCACTCGACCGGTTTGCCCGAAATTCGCCGGCAGGCCGCGGCTAATCCACGATTGCAGGCGCGGACGGCGAAGCTGCTGGCGGAAATTCCCGCGATGGAGGTGAGGGGGGACCCGCGTGCGCTGATAAAACGTCGGGCGCGTCGACTGATCAATACTGCATTTCTTGCTGTTACCGCCGAGCCTCCAGTCGCCAAGGTCGCGCTTGCCGCGAGCCGTGACGCTGTCGCCCAATTTGCG
>JAFAOB010000343.1 GCA_019238055.1 Alphaproteobacteria bacterium | reverse complement strand
CGCATGGCATCCACCCTCCATCCGTTTGGCAAGGGGAAGCACAGGTGCGGCGGTTTGGGAACCCCGAAAAGGTCGTACTCAGGAGGATCTGGTATAAGATAACGATAGACGGAGTTCCGCTAGATTTTACCTGCTCCGCTGACGGCGGATTGAACTGCGTCGGCGGCGGTCCAATAATCGGCGTAGTAGCGTTAATTTGCGAAATAATTTTGGCAAATTCGGACTTAGGGTTAAGGTCATTATCGGCGACAATGAGGATTCGCTCCACTTGTTCGAATCCGGGAATCGCAGCAAGCGCATCTAACGCTTCTGTGAATCTCGTGTTACCTCCCTGGGAAGCTCCAAGCACATACGAGACACTTGAAATCTCGAAGCGCGGTAAGCCATGACTCTGAATTAAATGCGTAAAAAACTGACTATCATGCTGGCCTTCACATAATAGAACATACCGTTCATGGATCGCTGTGAGTCTTTGCGGCAATCGTTGCCCCTCGGATTTCTCCCTGCCGATTTAGGGCAGCCTTCATAGCGGCCCCACTAATATGCCGCACAATACAGCCGCCGTTATCACGTTCAGTCCTGAGCAATGCGAAATCTTCGACTTTATCGCCCATGACTGGCAGTAACGCACTTAGGCATTCGAAACTATGGGAAGCAATGAACAACTGGTTATGTCTATCCATTGCAAAATCATATAGAGCTCTCCAGAGAAATTCATATTTCTCATAGAATACGCCATTTTCAAGTTCATCAATCAGGATAATTCCGTTTGTTATGTTTGCGCATCCTAAAAAAATGCTCACTATCTTGGTGAGGCCTGCAGAAACCGTTGACAACCGCCTAATTTCGCCGGAAGTCATAACGGCGTAAAGGCTCTGGACGCCCGTCGGAGATAAGATTTCGAGATCTTCTATATATGGGAAATTTTGCTTGATGGGATCCAATACCAACGCTGATTTCCTGCTTCTCTTAATAGTGAAAACCACGTCAAATTATCTGTCTCTGAATATGCCGCCGAATACGCCGCGCCGGCCGGAAAAATGAACACCGCCGGCCCGAAATCTGGCAACCGTGGCTGCACCTGCAGCTGGCCTTGCGGCCCCTGTACAACAGTCTGCCTCGCAACTGGTACGCCAGGGGACGTCCTTTCCAGCACCAGCGGCGGAACATTTTGAGTAATACCTATGTAGGGCTGGGTTATTACATTAACTGGTCCGCCAGCACTTTGTTCTTCGAAAAAGATACTCAAACCCCGTTGCTCGCCATCAGAATCGGTATATACCATGGTAATACGTGGCGCGGAGGTGAGTTCGGACTTACCGTTCCTCTTAGTAGTGACTGTACGAAAATAATGGTCCCAAACTCCCGTAAACGCCCCCGGTGGGGCCATAGGAGTGCCGATCAAGCCTGACAAAAACGGCAGAACTGCCGGCCCTGCAACCGGTATGCCTCTTATATTGTCGAGGAGAATTAGCGTTTCGGGGGATCCTCGCGCAGCAATCAGTAATGCCTCTAAGAGTGCGGATTTCCCCGACGCGTTTGCGCCGGTCACCACGTTCACTTGAGCAAGGCCCTCAAGTGAAAAATGTTCAAAGCACCGAAAGCCGGTCAGTTCGAACGACGTGATCATGCGGTGCCGAGAATCGCATAACTCGATGCTAGGCGCCAGATCCTGATTCCCCATCGTAGGCTCCTGTTAAAGCCCAACCGTGCGTCAGTGCCCCTCATCCACTTCGCCGGTGCTCGTCGGTCGCATATGGTCACCGCCCGAAATTGAACTTCCGATGACCTGATCCGGTGAGTGCTGATGTTATGCGCGGCCGATCAGTTCCAGACGTTACCTTGACCGCCTCGGCCCGCACTCCTCCTGTTTTTGCAAGGAATTTACAAGCAGGGCTAATCTAGGCTGGTGCTTCGCCAAAGAGCATGTCAGTAGCGCGCGAGAAGGCGGCGGCGAGCTGGCTGTCTTGCAGGAGTTCGCCCGGCGGACAGTTGAACATCGCGCAAATCGCGGCGAGATCGGCAAAATGGATGTGGCGGGCGCCGGTCTCGATGCGGTGATAGGTGAGCCGCGACATGCCAAGGAGACGCGCCGTCGTCTCCTGGGTCAGCCCCAACGCGCGGCGCCGCCGGCGTAATGCGGCGCGGATGCAGGATTGGGGATCGTCGCTGTTTCGCATTGGCATGGTCTCCGGTCGTGAGCTGAACAATCGGGCGCTGAGGGCCGCCGCCTGTCGCCAGGATTGCGATCGACGGCCCTTCAATCCCGCCCATCGCGAAATCGCCACAGCCAATTCCTCCTTGATCACGGCTTTCCTGGGGCGCCATAACCGATGAACAAAACATACACGAATTGGCAACAATGTCAAGATATAATTAATTTTCTCGCAACGACCGGCAACCTTGACGCGCATGGTCGAGCGATCGACGATGACAATGCCGCCGCGTGTTGCTCTCTCGATGGAACCCACAATGGATTTCTCGTTGTCGGACGATCTTCTCGAACTCAAGGAGCGCACCGAGCGGCTGGTGCGCGAGGAAGTCATCCCGTACGAGACCGATATCAGGCAGACGCCGCATGGCCCTGCCCCTGAATTGCGCCGCGAATTGGTGGCGATTGGACGCCGCGCCGGGCTCCTCTCACCGCATGTCGGACGCGAATGGGGCGGGCTCGGTCTCGATCATCGCAGTAAAGCGCTCGTCTTCGAAGCTGCCGGCTACTCGCCGTTGGGTCCGGTAGCGCTGAATTGCTTTGCTCCCGACGAGGGCAACATGCACCTCATCGAACAGATCGGCGAGGCCCATCAAAAGGAGCGCTGGCTGCGGCCCTTGGCGGCGGGCGAAATCCGGTCATGCTTTATGATGACCGAACCGGCGCCCGGCGCCGGCTCGGACCCGTCGATGCTGAAGACTACCGCGCGGCGGTTAGGCGGCAATCGCGGCGAGTTTGTGATTGACGGGGAGAAATGGTTGATCACCGGCGCTGTTGGTGCGGAAGTCGCAATCATTATGGCGAAAACCGAAAGCGACGCTGACGGCCCAGCCGGCGCCACGATGTTTCTGTCGCCGATGGACGCGCCCGGCATCAAGATCGAGCGGGTGCTCGACACGCTCGACCAATACATGTCGGGCGGGCATGCGGTGATCCGGCTCGACGGGGTTCGGGTGCCGGAGAATGCGGTGCTTGGCCGCGTCGGCGAGGGCTTCCGCTATGCGCAGGTGCGGCTCGCTCCGGCGCGGCTGACGCATTGCATGCGCTGGCTGGGTGCGGCGCGGCGCGCCCACGATATCGCCGCCGATTACGCCCGCCGCCGCACCGCCTTTGGCAAGCCATTGGGCGAGCATGAGGGGGTCGGCTTTATGCTTGCCGACAACGAGATCGATCTGCACACGAGCCGGCTGGTGATCTGGCATACCGCCTGGGTGCTCGATCAGGGCCGGCGCGGCGGCCACGAATCGAGCATCGCCAAGGTCGTCTGCTCGGAGGCGGTCTGGCGCGTCGTCGACCGCAGCATGCAGATATTGGGCGGGCTCGGCATCACCGACGACACGATCGTGGCACGGCTCTTTCGCGAGGTCCGTCCGTTCCGCATCTATGACGGCCCCTCCGAGGTCCACCGCTGGTCGATCGCCCGCCGCATCCTCCGCGCCGGCGGAACGGACGCATAGCCGCAGCCCAGCGTTCACGGGAGTTGTATCAAACGCCCGCCAATGCCTGATTACCAAATTGATCGATCCCGCGCGCAACTCATTGCGGCATACCGGCGCGGCGCAATCCCTCGTGAAATTGTCGACGGGCCGCGACCGCGACGGGATTGTCGTTGGGGTTGGTCTGCTCGCTGGCAATGACCCGGGCCACCGTGAAATTTGGGAATTCGGCGTCAAACGCGCGCAATGCAGCTGCCGCCGCGTCGCGATCGCCCGCCAGCGCGCAGCTGCCGACCAGATATAAGCGATTATACCACAAATTGCCGCGGGCCGCGACCGACTGCTGCAGCCACGGGATCGCGTCACGATAATTGCCGGCGTAAAAATGCGCGCGGCCCATATACCAATAAAACATGCCGCGCGCCGGGTGGTCGGATCGACTGACCCGAAGCGCCGTCTCGATGTGCGGGATGGCCTCCAAGGGATGGCCGGTATAGATCAGTTGGGCCCCCCGCTGGGCATGAGCGAGAGCAAATTCGGGATTGAGTTCGACGGTTCGCGTGAAAGCGGCGAGAGCCGCCTCGTGCCTCCCCCGCGCGCGATAGACCAGTCCGGTCGCATAATGCGCGCCGCCGAGGTCGGCAACGATCTTTAAAGCGCGGTGCGCCGCCTTCTCGGCCTCGTCCAGTTCGTCCTTGCCCGCGTGGTTCCAGCTGTTCAGATAATCGCACATCAATATTTCGGCGAGCAAACTCCAGGTCTCGGCCACCTGGCGAGCGTCCAGATCCACCGGGTTCTCGAGAGCGGTTTGCAGCAACGCGCGGATCTGGAGCGAATTTTCTGGGGTGCGTAACTGACGATGCAGCGCCCGGGCACGCAGTATCGGATGGTTTGTCCAATTCTCCATTACCGTCTCCAAAGAACAAGCCGCTGGATTGCGAGGAGCGGTTCCCGTTGCATTCAGGTGCTGTGATTTGATTACTTGATGCGCAGAGCCGGACGTGGGTACCGCGGTGCGCGAAGCCTGAGGGCTGAGCTTCAAATAGGCGATTAACCAGCGTATGACTAAAATTGTTTCAGAAAATCGTAAACCCTTTTGCGCGCCGCGGCCACTTTTGGAGAATCGTTCGCATTTGGCTGCAGTGACGCCAGCGCACGCACTAATCCTGGCCTGCCAAACCGCTGATCATTAAGGAAGTCCTGGATCGTATCTTGTGCCTGAGCCTTATTTGCGGCATCATCGGCACCATCTTGCGCGGCCGCCAAGTAACAGCGGTTGTACCAGACTGTGGGCAAGGCCTGCACCGATTTCGCCAGCCAGGCGATCGCGTCAGCCCATTTCTCCTGTTGAAAGTATCCACGACCCTTGGCCCAATAAAAGTATCCGATGGCCGGGTGATGGGGGTTCAGTTTTATTGCTTGATCCAGATGTTGTTGCGCCTCGTCCTCCTGCCCGAGGAGGATTTTTTGATTGCCAATTTGAGCGCGGGCACGAGCAAATCCTGCGTCCAAGGACACCGCCTGCTCAAACTCGGAGAGCGCCGATTTGTGGTTTCCCTGACTGCGGTAAATCAAACCTTGTGCATGATGCGCTAATGCGAGCGCCGTATTGGACGGGTTGAGATTCTTCGCCTGATCCACGGCAGTTTGAGCGGCTGTGAGCTCAGGTTGCCCGACATTGTTCCACCAGTTCAAATAATCGTTCATCAATACATTGGCCAGCAACGCCTGGGCTTGAGCCGCCCAAGCAGGTGAGCTTCCCGCGGCATTTTGGAGAGCGGTTTGGAGGAGCTGTCGGAGAAAAAGGCTGACCTCCTGGCGTATGACTGCATTCGAAACCGGATCGGCGGTGTCGGTTGGGTTAGATGCCATTTGTTCATCCTCCCGAATTGCTGATAATGATCAATTGATCACTCGGATGCAGTTGTCATCGAACCGGCATGCCCGCGAGTTGCAGGCCCTCGTGCATTTTTTGGCGCGCCGAAACCACGACCGCATTGTCGTCGGGATTTTTTTGTTCAATCTTGATGACGCGTTCGATGGTATATCCGGCGAATTGCGGTATGCTATTGAACTCCCGCAAGGCCTGCTTTGCCGCGTCTGGCTGATGGTCAAACTCATCTGCGCTGACCAAGTAAAGCCAATTGTACCAAGTGTTGGGACGTATCGCGACCGCTTTCCGCAGCCACGGAATGGCGTTGCGATAATCTCCGGCGAAGAAATCTGCCCGTCCAATAATCCAATAAAACCCGCCAAGCGCCGGGTCGCGAGGGCTGAGCTTGATCGCCTTCTCGGCGAGCGGCGGTACCTCCCCGGGCCGGCCGAGGAGGGTCAGTTCGTTTGCCTTTTCGGCCAAGGCCTGCGCCATATTGGGATTGAGTTCCACCGCACGGGTGAATGCCTCCAATGCCCGCGCATGCTCCCCTCTCGTGCGGCGCAGCAAACCTTGTGCATAATAAGCTTGGGCAATGCCCGGATCGATTGCGATCGCCTTGGCCACTGCGTCGTCTGCTTGCCGCAGATCTTCTTTTCCGACGTTGTTCCATGTGTGTAAATATTGTGTAAGTATTATGTGAGCCAGCCAAGCCCAAGACTCTGCCGAGTTTGGGTCAAGCTGCACGGATTGTTCGAGGAGCCGGCGAGCTTCGAGCGTATGCTCAGGAGTTATTTCGCTGATATAAAGGGCCATTGCGCGAAATCGAAGGTCAAGGGCATCGGGGTCTGTCGCGGTCTGCTTCATGGCGCGCTCTCCTTCCGCCTTGGCCAGCTGGAGGTCGAGCGACGCCGCAATCCGGCCGGTGACCGCGGCCAACAACTTGAACAGATCGCCGAAATCGTCCTCGAAGCGATCGGCCCAGATATGGGCACCGGTTTGCGTATCGATCAACTGTACATTGGTTTCGAGCTGGTTGCCGGCGCGGATGATGCTGCCTTCCAGTAAATAGCGGACACCGCATTCACGGCCGACCTCGCGCGCATCGACCGAGCGCCCCTTGAAGGTAAAAGCGGTGCCGCGCGCAATCACAAAGAGTCCCTTGAGCCGCGCCAGATCGGTCGTCAGATCGTCGGTGATCGCGTCGGCGACGTAGCCCTGTTGCGCATCCCCGCTAAAATTGTTGAACGGCATCACGACGATCGAGGCGCGCGGCGGTAGTGGGGCGCTCCCACGCCACACAGGAGGTGTGCCCAAACCGAGCATCGCTGCTATCGCGATCAGCATGACGACGATTGCTGCCGAGCGCGGGTTCGGGTGAAATGCCCTGCGGCCCCAGCGAAAAACGAGGGCCCTTAGGCCTCGGGGAGCCGGTTGCGCTTGCTCGTCATATTCGACGCGAAAAACCTGGATCGGCTGGTCGATGTTCTTGACCCGGCGCACCCCTTTTGCCTGAAAGGCGAACCCCGGATAACCGAGCAGCTGGTCGCGCACGCTGCGGGTCACATAAGTTTGCCCGGGTTCGGCCAAGGCTTCGAGACGGGCGGCGATATTGACGCTGTTGCCGTAAATGTCGCGTTCGTCGACGATCACATCGCCGGTGTTGATGCCGATGCGGAGCTGGATCGGGCGCTCCGTGTCACCCGGTTGACGGGCGGCGAGGCCGCGCTGAATGTCGACCGCGCACTGGACGGCGTCGAGGGCGCTGTCGAACTCGACCAGCATGCCGTCGCCCATGCTGCGGACGGGCCTGCCGCGATGTCGGACGATAGCAGGTTCGATCAAATCGTTTACGTAGCCCGCCACTCGACGGTGAGTGCCCTGTTCATCGGCGCTCATCAAGCGGCTGTAACCGACGACATCGGCCAGCAGGACCGCGGTTAATCTGCGCCTTAGGTGGACATCGTCCATCTCGATCACCGAGATGTATTATCGAGGATGCTACTTTTGAGTTAAGTTTAACATATCCTATTGGTGTTGTCACGTTCACACCCGGTACACCATCAGGATAAGCGCCGAGCGCGGGGTCAGGCGGCAGCGCCGGTCAAGCGCGCGGGCTCGCGCTGCGGGGGCGATGAGGTGCCGGCAACAGGGGTCAATGCCGGGTCGGTGTATGGCTTCTCGTCGCGCTCGACGCGGCGGCGAATGCGATGCAGATAGAGGTAGAACGCGGCGAGCTTGGCGTGGGTTACAACAATCTCGCGGACCCGGCGCGGGTAGAACATGACTGGGCTCGCCACCGGCAGCCCCGGCCGGCGGCTACGCCGGATTTTGCGGCGGAAATAGCCGCCTTGCGAAGGGTGCACGTTTTCTTGAATAAAAGTAAAGTAAAATTGCAGGATATGATTCAACAGCCGCACCGGTTTGATTCCACTTGCCTTGGCACGGCGGAAGATGGTTTCGATATGCTGCTCCGAATAGTAGAGATCCCAGGCTTGGTGATAGACCTGCTGCCATTGTTGGGCAGTCATAACGGAATGGGTGGTGGTGACGTGTTCGAGATCGTATTTGTTCATGTCGGGGTCCATCCACACCCCGGTCGCGTCGAGCTTTTGATGATCGGCTGAGCCCGGCAGCGGTGTCAGAATGAAAAATTCGAGCAGATCGACCGGCAATTCCCGCTGGACGGTCTTGATATCCTGCGCGATCCGCTCCGGTGTGTCGCCTGGAAAGCCAAGGATGTAGCCGGCATAGGTAATCACTTGACGCGCTCGCCAGGCGAGGAACATCTCGCGATATTCGTGCACTCGGTTCTGTTTTTTCTTGGCTTGCAATAAATTATCGGGATTGATGTTTTCGAGACCGATAAAGACCCGCTTGCACTCGGCGCGCGCTGCCTTGTCGACAAATTTGGGAATGCGATGGCACAGCGTATCGACCTGGATGATGAATTGCAGACGCAGGCCCTCGCTCTCACGCATCCGGATCAGCCGGTCGAAAATCGCCTCCCAATTGCGGTTGCGCGCAAAATTGTCGTCGGTGATGAAAAAGCGGAACACACCTTGCGCCAGATTGGCGCGTACCAGCCGCTCGACATCGTCCGCGTCGCGCCAGCGCGATTTCCGGCCCTGGACATTGATGATTGTGCAAAAGCTGCACTGGAATGGACAGCCGCGCCCGGCGTCGAAAGCGCCGATCGTCTCGCCATAGCGGCGCACGATATCGATCGGCAAAAAGGGTGTGACCCGCTGCTGCAATCCCGGCAGGTCGTCCATGTAGTTGTAGATCGGCTTTAGCTGCCCGGCGAGCGCATCGGCGAAGAGCCCCTCGAGCCGCCCCTCGGCCTCACCGGCGAACAGCGTGAGGCCAAGCTGCCGGGCTTCATCGAGATCGGCCGGCAAGCGCGGCAACATCGCCAGGCAGCCGGAAACATGGAACCCGCCGATCGCAACCGCGATGCCCGCCTGGCGAAACAAGGCAGCCAGAGCCATCGCGCGCGGAAATTGATTCGACTGCACACCGACCAAACAGACAAGCCCGGCATCGGCCGCCCTGATCCTATGAATGATCCGACGGATCGGGATGACCGTGTGGCACTCGTCATAGGCGTGGATCTCGATCGCGACATCGGGCCCGAGCGCGCGGCGCGCCGCGATATCAGTCGCGATCCCGTACAGACACGCGAGCGAGTTGGACGGGATCCACGACTTCCACCATTGGATCACATAGCCGTCGTCGTCGTAATGCGACGGCTTCAACAGCTCGATGACGAACCGGCAGTCCCCCAACGCACCCTCGCCCCGAAGATGGTCTCCCGACCCTCTTACCTGCATTATGCACGCGGGAAAAGCCCGGGCGCGCAGCCTGCGACCGAACGCGTTCGGGGTCCGGGCCCAACCCCGATCAATCGGTCAATTGTCGCTGCATGCTCGATGCCAAGCCGGTTGCGGGATAAGACTGTTTCTGAGCGTGCCGGCGAGGTTATCCTTGCGGCAACAAAGATGGAGGGCGCTGATGGCGCGGATCGCACTCGGCGATGGCTTGTTGCTGCACTGTGCTGCCGACGATTATTTGTGGCCGTGGCAAAGGGCGGCGCCGGTGCTGATGCTGCACGGCTTTGCTCGCAATGCGACATTCTGGAACCGCTGGGTTCCGACCATCGCCGAGACGCGGCGCATCTATCGGCCGGATCTGCCCGGCTGCGGAGCATCGGACGTACCGGCAGCGGGGTATCGTTTCACACCCGACAGCATCGCAGCCCAGGTCATCGCGGTACTCGATGCGTTGTCGTTGGCGCGGGTGCATTGGGTCGGGGAATCGTCGGGCGGGCTCGTTGGCTTGCTCATTGCCGCAAGCCATCCGGATCGCATCAAGAGCCTCGTACTGTGCAACACGCCGACGCGAATTTCCGACGCGATCAAGGGAACCTACGCGCTTGATCAGACGAGCACCGCGGCGGCGATCCGCGCCTACGGAACCGGTGAGTGGTGCCGCCGCACGCTCGACTATCGGCTCGATCTCGAGCATGCCAGCGCCGAGCTGCAGGAGTGGTGCATCACAGAAATGGACAAAACCCGGCCGGATATCGCCGCCGCACTTCACGAGTGCTTCGAGCGGGTGGATGTAACGCCGGTGCTGGCAGATGTCGCGGCGCCGGTGCTGTTGCTGAGCGGCGACAAGAGCCGTATCGCCTCCGAGCAGCAGAAGATCCTTGCCGACCGATTGCCGAACGGTCGGCTGGCGCTGTTCAGTGGGTATGGGCACGGCATCAATCTGCTGGCCCCCGAACGTTGCGCCCACGCCGCGCTCGATTTCTGGCACGAGGTCGAGGCGACAAGCGCATAATCGGCACAGGGCTGCAAAAAGCGGCAGGAACGATGTATTAAAGGGGTGTAACGCGAGCAGCTCGGAGCACCGCGATGGCGCGCCTGCCGTATCTCGATAAGTCCGACCTACTGCCGGAACACCAGGACCTGCTGGCGCGGAACATCAACCTCTATCGGCTGCTGGCGCATAGCCTACGGGCCGCGCGCAGCCTGAATACAATGGCGCGTTATATCCGCGACGGGAGCCGGCTCGATCCGAGATTGCGCGAACTGGCGATCCTCCAGGTCGGTTATACGACGCGGTCCGCCTATGAGTATTCGCATCACATCAGGATCAGCCGCGATTTCGATGTTTCCGACGAGGACATCCGCGCCATTGCCGATGAAACTGCCGGCCGGCCAAGCTCGCTCGAGCCGCTCGCCAAGGCGGTGTTGCGCGCCGCTCGCGATCTTACCCGCAATCTGCAAGTTTCCGACGACACATTTGCTATCTTGCAGCACGGTCTCGATGAGGAGCGGTTGACCGACCTGTTCATCACGATCGCATATTACAACGGTCTGGTGCGGCTGATGGCGGCACTACAGATCGATGTCGAGGACGAATATCTCGCCTATCTCGACCAATTCCCTCTCCCGAACGCTTAGGCATCAGCAGCCCCCGCGGGGGCCGCGCGGTCATCGGCTTGCCAGCGCGCGGGCAAGCTGACTGACGGCTTCCTGATGTCTTTCGTTCCGGATCTCGGCGAAATTGCGCGCGATCTCAAGCAGCATGCGCTGATGCGGCGTAATCTGGCGGGGACCTTCTTCGCCGACACCTTCATAAAAATACGTAATCGGCGCGCTCAATGCGCGGGCAATCTCGAACAGCCTTCCGGCGGAAACGCGATTGATGCCGCGCTCATACTTATGCGCCTGTTGATAAGTCACGCCGATCATCTCGGCCAGCTGCTGCTGGGTCAAGCCCAGCATAATGCGTCGCTCGCGGATGCGCGCACCGACGTGATCGTCAATGGCGGCGGTTGAGCGTCCTCGCTTTGGTTTTGCCATGCCTTCACCCGTATCAGTCTGCTCATACGCTAGTCTTGGCCTGCACCACCTATATCAACACGATAGCAACCGTTTCATTCCAAAGTTGGAATTCAGCCGTCAAATTTAAAGCTTGAGCCAGCTGCGATACCGGTGCGCAATCAACGATAACGGCAGTCCACACCTGTAATATTCTCCTCAATTGGTATTCGTCCGGTTGTGCGACAAGGGCAAAGCTTCAGCATTGTACAACCTTAGCAAGTCGTGCTGTCGATGTGCACATCACCGACAATTATGAGAACCGGGCCGTGAGGAGGGCGCAGGTGAGTACAATAGCCGGACAGGGCGAGGCGACAGGTGCGACGCGCCGCGGGCTGCTGCTGGCGATGATGCTTGCTGGGCTCGCCGGCATGGTCGATGCGATTGGCTTTATGCGCCTTGGCCATCTGTTCATCTCCTTTATGAGCGGCAACAGCACGCAGTTTGCGATCGCCGTTGGCCGCGGTCATTTTGACGAGGCGGGTCAGATCCTGCTGCTGATCGTGTTGTTCGTCATCGGCGCGGCCGGGGGGCAAATACTTGCTCACATCACCGGAAATCGCCATCTGACCGCGGTCCTTGCCGGTGTCGCGGCGCTGCTTGCAATCGCGGCGGTGTTCGATACCGCGCCGGCACCGATGGTGCTCGCAATGGGCGGCTTGAACGCGGCGATGCGTCGTGCCGGCCACGTTCGGGTCAATCTGACCTTTGTAACCGGGACATTGGTCAGGTTTGGCGAAGGCCTCGGTGAGTTCATCGCGACCCGGGCCAACGGCTGGGGTTGGGCTGAGCAAGCGCTACCGTGGCTCGGTCTTGTCACCGGCGGTTTTTTGGCCGCAGCGGCCCATTCACGGATCGGGTCGATGGTGGACTGGGTACCGGTCGCAGCAGCGCTTGCTCTTTTTGTGTCGTCGCTCGTTATGCCGGCGCCGGAATAACGGATGTCACAAGGCACGCGCGAAGCTGCGCCTGCAGCTTCGCGCCATCGAGGTCTTGGCCGATCAGCACCAGTCGGTTGGGCCCAGCCATCGCCGATGTCGCCTCGTCCAATGTGAAACGGCGGCCGACGAGATGAAAGAGATGCCGCCTGCTGCTGCCCTTGATGCTCAAGATGCCCTTCGCGCGAAATACATTCACCGGCAAGTCTTCGAGAAACTGCTGAAAACGCTCGGCCGCAAAGGCGCGATCGCTGGCAAACGAGACGGCCTCAAAGCCATCAGCTGCGATATGGTCGTGGGTGTCCTGGTCAGGCCCGAAATCGGCACGAAACATCCCGGTGCCAAGGATCAGCGGCAATGCCACTTGCGCGTGGGTCGCATGCACAATCCGGGTGGCGGACCCGGCGAGGTTGCGGATCGCGTCTGCGACCGTGTTGGCCCGTTCGGGTGCGGCGAGATCGCATTTGTTCAGCACGACGAAATCGGCAAAGCGCAACTGGTTCAACGCCGCCTTGCCGGTGAACCGCTCCAGGCTGAAGTTTTCGGCATCGGCGAGCGCCACGATCGAGTCGACGCGAACCTGATCGCGCAATTCCGAACGCAAAAAGGTCAAAGCGACCGGCAGTGGGTCGGCAAGCCCAGTCGTCTCGACGATCAGATAATCCACCCGGGGTATGCACCGCAGCACGCGAAAGGCGATGACGAGATCGTTGTCGATCGCAATCTCGCCGATCTCGTTGACCATGACCGCAATTCGCAGTCCAGCTTGATTGGCCAGGATGTAATTGACGAGGGTCGTCTTGCCGCTGCCGAGAAAACCGGTGATGATCGTGACCGGCAGGCGAGGTTCGGCGGGATCCGGGGGCATCGGAGGACGGGTCAGGCAGCGAAAGTGTAAGTCGTGCCAACGGCCGACTGGCTGACCGCATCGCCAAAGGCGTTGGCGAGCGCGTGCAAGGCGCGCCAGCCGGTGCAGTGGCCGGTATGATGTGCCTGATCGCGAATGGCCGCAGCCCTTCCACAGTCTGCGGGATCAGCCGCTCCATGACCCCGCCGAGATGCAGACCGCCGATCACGCAGTGGATCGGCAAATCGGGAAACAGCTGGTGCACCTCGGTGCAGACATTGACGATCCCGGCATGCGAGCAGGCGCTGAAGATGATCAGTCCCAAATCCTGGACATGGGCCACGAGCATGCGCTCGTCGAGCAGCAGCGGATCGGGCTCCCACGGCGCATCCGGACTGGTGCGACACAAATGGTCGATGCGGCCCTTTTCAAAGGCGCTGACCCGCGGGATTTCGCCGCTGTAATAAAGGTGATTGTCGAGCAGCAGCCGCGGCGCCGGGTCGTTGACAACCGTCGCACCCAGCGTTTCCATTTCGGTCGGCGACGGCACATTGGCGGCCGGGACGATCGTACCGCTGCCGAGCCGTATCGCGCGCTCGTTGAACATCCCGGGGTTGACGTGAACCGTGGTTCGTCCGCCGTGCTTGCGGATCGCATGCAATGTCGCAGGGAGGGCACCCATGTGGTCCCAATGACCATGGCTCACCGCGATGCACTCGATTTCGCCCAGCGCCAGGCCGAGATTGGCGCAATTTCTGATAAAGATAGCGCCCTCGGGGCCGGTATCGAACAGCATCGCATGATGCACATCGCCGCTGGTCGATATCAGCCGGCAGCCAAAGCCGAGATTGGCGCATAACAGCGTCTCACCCGATAGCGCCTTGGCACCGGCGCGCACGATATTGGCAAATTCCGAGACTGCGAACAGCGTCTTGCTGACATAATTGTCGCTGACATCATCGGTAACGATGTCTACCGTCAGCCGATCGAGCGGGCGAAGCGAGCGGCTGAGATCATTCATCTTGGCGGTCTCGGACCAGGCGACGATCCATCATTCTAACATTCCCGATTGGTCCATTGCAGCCTTCGATCTGGTCCGGGTACCGGGGGTTTGACGCTTATATGCCCGCCGGGCTTCCAAGCTTGCTTCATAAGAAAACCGGGATCGATCATGGGGTGGTGACGCAATTTGAATTTCCGCAAGTGTCGGCGGTACACCGCGCAAGGCGACGGCATGAAAATATTTTCCGCCATAGACTCACAGAGCCCCAAATGAGAGCTCGCACAGACGCATTGCATTGTCGAGCAGTGCATCGAACACCGGCGTGAGGTCGCCGGGCGAGGAATTGATTATCTGCAACACCTCGGCGGTCGCGGTCTCCCGCTGCAGCGCCTCGTCACGCTCGGCTCTGCACTCGGCAAGCTGACGATGCAGATTGGCTATCAAGTGCTCGGAATCGGCTAACGTGCCGTCGGGCATCGCGCTCATTTGCGGGCCTCGTCGGGACCGTACCTTCCGAGTGGATCATATGTATTAGCTAAGATTTGATCTGACAGACGGTGTTGGCGATCTGTGGCTGTCTGTTGATGATCAAGCGGCCATGAGTTTCTCCTTTGCCACGGGGAGCGCGTCAAGAAGGGTCTGCATCGGGGTCTTGCCAAAGCACCATCGGCCTTGATGCGGCCGTCGCTCATTGTATTCGGTGACCCAGGCATCGCGGTCGGCCTGCAGCTCGTCGATCGTCCGGTCGATCTTCTTGCGGAAGGCGATCCGATAGAACTCGTCCAAGATCGTGCGATGAAAGCGCTCGCAGATGCCGTTGGTCTGCGGGCTCTTGGTT
>JAFAOB010000154.1 GCA_019238055.1 Alphaproteobacteria bacterium | reverse complement strand
CAGCACCCTCCCGCAAGCTGCCGTCGAAATCAACCCCTTTTCGGGTATGGCGGAGCTTTGCCAGATGAAGCGGTTCCGGCGAAATGCCGAATACGCAAGCGATGCGCTTGCCTTCAGTCCTATCAACAGAAATGAGCGGATCAAGGTTATGACCGGTGCTGAGGCCCTCGAGCTTCGCACCAAAGGGAAAGGCTGTAAGTCTGGAGTGCTGAAACAGTCAGGCCTGCGGGTGCTCCACTGCCTCCTGTTTACCTTCTGCGCTGTCCCGTCCGGCCGCTGTTGTCCAAGCTACGAGGCAATCCGGAAGGCGACGGGCTATTGCGTGGCGACCATTGCTGGGGCACTGCAGCGTCTCGAGGCCTCCGGGTATCTGCGCATCACCCGACGGATTGTCCGCACGAGCCTGGGGGCACGGCAGACAACCAATGCCTATGCCTTCCGTGAGTTTGGCCAGGGAGAGCGGAAGCCCGATTATACAAACTCGAAAGCAACCACCAACCTTATAAAAAACAAGAGCATGCAGCTAGGCATACCGGTCTCGGGGCCGGTGCAACTCTCGTTTTCGATGCAACGGGTCCTTCAGACCATACGAGAGAGTAGGGGAGGAGGAAACATTCATTCACCCCGTAACCAAGAAACACAATACAATCCCTCGACAGGATAGCAGTAGTACTGCTGCTTTCACTGCAGCCATATAATAACCTTCCTCCCGAGGAGGCGAAAATGTCCATCATGGATCAGAAGGCGCGAGCGTGCGAAAACGTACGGTAAGAAACGTGAACACCAGGCCGATCAAGGGCTGATTCGCGCCGGCGGCAACGATGTTGGCGCACAGACGCCGTTTATTGCGTGCAATCATGGCGTACAAATGAGATTGGCTGGCATGTCGCCACGGCGCACGGTATATTGCACGCAATAAACCGCGGGTCTAACGACGGGGTCTCTTTGCGTGCAATACACGCATCCTCAGCGGCCGCGCCTGACTTCGACAAGCCGCGTTGGATGGCGCAGTTCCTCGTCGAGCTGGCGCGCGCGGATTTGTCGCCAGCGACGGTACGCGGCTATCGCTACGACCTGCGTCATTTCCTGCGCTGGCACCACGGCGTCACAGGGGCGGCGTTTACGCCGCAAGGCCTCGCTGAATACGACCTGATCGCCTATCGTCAGGAGATGATTGCCGCCGGCCGGCGCCCGGCGGCAATCAATCGCCGGCTGGAGGCGCTCCGCCGCCTCGGGCGATGGGCCCATGGCACGGGCGCACTCGCCGCCGATGTGGTTCGGAACATTCGGCCGGTGCGCACGGTGCGCAACCGTCGGCCGGCGGGCCTTACCGATCGCGAGGTCCACGCCTTGCTGGGCGCCGCCGGTGCCTCCCGCCACGGTCTTGCGTCGCGCAACTACGCGCTCGTTCAGCTGATGGTGCAAACCGGTATCCGCGTGGGCGAAGTCGCCGCGCTGCAGGTGGCCGACGTCACGATCAACGAGCGCTCTGGCAGTGTCCGCATCCGGCAGGGCAAGGGGATCAAGGCGCGCGAGGTGCCGCTGAACGCGACCGCGCGCCGCGGGCTCAGGACCTATCTCGACATCCGGCCTGCAGCAGCCAGGACCGAACCGCTCTTTCGAAGCACCCGTGCGGAGGCGATGCCGGTGCGTTCGATCCAGGCGGTGATCGCCGGCCTCGCGCGCCGGGCACGGCTCAAGCGGATCCCGGTTTCCGCCCATACGCTGCGCCACACCTTCGCGCTCGGCTATCTGCGCGACAATCCCGGCAAGCTGGTCGAATTGGCTGGGCTGCTCGGTCATGAGTCGCTCGATACCACGGCCATCTACACGCGGCCGTCGAGCGATGACCTGGCCGCCGATCTCGAGCGCTCGCACCTCAATGTCGACCCCTGATCTGCCTCGCATGACACCGGTCCGGCGCCGCGCCGGCGTCATGGCCGACCCGAGCGAGGATGAACTCGCGCGGCATTGGAGCCTATCTCCGGTCGATTTGCGGGAGGTGAGCCGCTGCCGCGGCGCCGATCACAAACGCCGTTTCGCGCTGCAGCTTTGCATGCTGCGCGCCCATGACCGGTTCCTCGACGATTACCGGCAAGCGCCGCTGCGCATCGTCAACCACCTGTCACGCCAGCTCGACCTGCCGCCGGTGCTTTTCCTTGGCCCGCCGGAGCGCGAACCGACCGAGCGCGAGCAAGCCCGGCGCATTCGCGACTACCTCGGCCTTGCCATCTTTGACCAGGCCACCGCCGAGAGGCTACGGGAGTGGCTGCGGCAGGGGGCTGCCGAAGGCCGCAGCGCTGCTGAACTTCTTGCTCAAGCAAGACGCGCTGCGCCGCTGGCAGATTGTGTTGCCGGCACCGGGCACGCTTGAGCGTATCATCAATTCCGTCGTGGCACAGGCCACGGGCGACTTGTTCGAGACGATCGCCGCACGACTGCCGGACAAACTGAGGGAAGCGATCGATCTGCTGCTCGAAGTGCCTTCCGGCGATGCCCGCTCGAGCCTGTTCCGGCTCAAGGATTATCCGCGGGCGCCCAACGCCGGCGTCATTAAGGCCGACATCAATCGCTGGCGGCTGATCCGTGACCTGCTCGGCACTGAGACCGGGCTCGACGATCTCGATTCCCGGATCGTGCGCCACGCTGGCGAGCTCGGCCGCCGCTACAACGCCCGCGATCTGCGGCGCTTTGCGCCGGCCAAGCGCTATACCCTCGTCGCCTGCCATCTGTTTGAGGCGCGCAAGACGCTGCTCGACCATATCGTCGAGATGAACGACCTGTTTCTGACCGCGCTGGCGAGGCGCTCGCGCAATGCCGTCGAGAAGCAGCGGCAGCTGTTGCGCCGGCAGGCTCGCGACGGCTTGCGCCGCGTGCTCAGCGCGGTCGATGTGCTGATCGGGGCCGATGGGGACCAGACCGTCGCCGCGTTCCGCGAGGCGATCGAAGCGCCCCGCCTAGCGCAGGCCGCTGCGGCTTGTCGCGCCTACGAACGGCTCGAACAGCGCGGAGAACTCGATGCCGTCCTGTCCCGCTACGGCACGCTCCGCCAATACCTGCCAAGCTTTTTCGAGCTGCCGTTCCAAGCCGCGCCGGGCAGCGAGAAACTGCTCCGGGCGATCGAGATCGCGCGCGCCCTCAACAGCGGTGCGCGCGGACCGCTGACACCGGAAGAGCCGAGCGATTTCGTGCCGGCTGGCTGGCGGCCCTATCTTGTCGAAAACGGCGAGATTGATCGCCGCATCTGGGAGATGGGGTTGGCTTTCGCCATGCGGAGCGCGTTGCGCGCCGGCGGCCTGTTCCTCAGCGAAAGCCGCGAGCATGTTTCCTTCTGGAACCTGATCTACGACAGTCGCAACTGGCAGGAACACCGGTCCCACGCGTATCGGCAGCTCGACCTTCCCACCTCCCCGCACGACTTTCTCAATCGGCTGGTCGCCGATTTCGAGCGGGCAGCGCGAGCCGCGGCCGAAGGCCTGTTACGCAACCCCTTTGCGAGCGTGCGTAACGGCCGGCTCAAGCTCAAGCGCCCCGATGCGTTGCATATCTCAGGCGAGCTCCGCCGCCTGCGCGACACCTTCCGCGCCAGCTTTCCCCGCGTGCGCATCGAGGACATGCTGCAAGATGTTGACGAGTGGTGCGGCTTCACTCGCGCTTTTCAGCCGCTCGGCGGCTATGTGGCGTCGCATATACGTGATCCCTATCGCGCGCTGCTCGCCACGCTGATCGCCCACGGCACCAATCTCGGCCTCGCCGCCATGAGCCAGAGCGTCGATGACCTCGCGGCAGAAATGCTGCAGGACACCAGCCGATGGTTTCTGCGCGATGAAACCCTCAAAGCGGCGAACACCATCCTCGTCGATTACCACCATCATCTGCCGCTCAGCCGTATCTGGGGAGACGGCAGCCGCTCGTCCTCCGACGGGCAGCGCTTCGCGGTCCAGCGCGATGGTCTGCTCGGCGGCTTCTATCCCCGCTATTTCGGCTATTACGACCGCGCGCTCGTCTTTTATACCCACACCACTGACCAGCACAGCGTCTACGCTACGCGGGTCATTGCTTGCACGCCGCGCGAAGCGGGCTATGTGCTCGCCGGCATCCTCGAAAACGACACCGTCCTACCGATCCGCGAGCATACCTCCGACACCCACGGCTTCACCGAGCACCTCTTCGGCTTGTGCGCCCTGCTCGGGATTCAATTCATGCCGCGGCTGAAGGACCTTCCCGATCAGGTTCTGTGCGCGATTGATCGCGCTGCCGATTACGGCGCCTTGCAGCCGCTGTTCCGCAACATCATCAACCTCGACCTGATCACCGAGCAATGGGACGAGCTCGTCCGTCTCGCCGTCTCGCTCAAGGACCGGCTGACCCCGGCCCACGTCGTCATGCAGCGCCTCGTCAATGCGCCCGCCGCCGACCGCCTCGCCAGTGCCCTTAGCCATCTCGGCCGGCTGGTCAAGACCATTCACATCCTGCGCTACATTCATGAGGAGCCGCTTCGCCAAGTCATCCAGTTACAGCTCAACCGTGGCGAATTCCGCCACCTCCTCGCAAAGCGGATCTTCTTTGCGAACCAGGGCGATCTCCGCTCGGGCGATTACGAGGAGGTCATGAACAAGGCGAGCTGCCTCAGCCTGATCTCCAACGCCGTGCTGGTTTGGAACACGGTACAAATGACCGACATCTTCGCCCGGCTCCGCGCCGGCGGGCAGCAGGTCGCCGACGACGATCTCGCGCGCGTCTCGCCGCTTGCGCATGCGCACGTCATCGCCAGCGGCAGCTACTTTCAGTCGCCCCGGCGCCGCGCCGATGTCGTGCCCGAGCTCGTGCCGGCATGACCGTCCATCCCCTTGCCGCAAAAGGTGAGCCATGTCCCCTTTCGAGCAGCCCATCAGCCAGCTCCCTCTCGTCGCTAGCCTGATCGACGGTGGCGTCGAAGAGGCGGCGGCACAGCGACAAATCCTGACCGAAGCGCGCACCCGGCCGCACCTGCTCGATGACGCCACTCTCGACCGCGTCGACCAGGTCTATCGCGAGGAACAGGAATGGCTTGCCGTCTGCGAGGAGCAGCTGCGCCGATGGCGGCAAGATCACCCCTCGAGCGCCGAGGAGCGCGAAATCGACCGGCTCGCCGAGGAAATCGAGCGCCTTAAGCCGATCGTCGCAGAGATTCTCGCCCTGTCGGCCGAAATCCGCACCGGCACCATCGACCGCATCATGGAAATGAGCGACGCCGAGCTTGGCCTCAAGGCGCTGCTCGGTCAGCTGCCGCGCCCGTTCTGAACCCGAACCCAACATTGCGTGCAATACGCTAGCGTACGTTTTCGCACGAATGCCCCCTCTGACCCTAAATCCCCTTTTTACTCCCACCTGTGAGTAACTTGGTTCCAGCGCTTATGGTCACACCGCCGCAGACGCGGCGAGGTACTTAGGGCTCTGCCCTCAGCGCACTCCACCGCAACGGATTGCCAGCACCCTGACGGGTGCGACGCCCGCCTGAGGCGGACTGCAACCCGTCGCGGTTCCGTTTGCACACCCGCTGTTCGCCACGAGGCAGGGTTGCTTGGCAGCAACCCAAAAAAGGCAAGAAAGGGGTCTCCTAAGCCACGAGGAAGCCCCAGGAGTGGGGGAACGGGTCTTGCCGGTCCCCCGCCTAAAACCGAAAACACCCCCTCTTCAGGCTTCCTAGGCGATTTCCGGTAGTGACCGGAGCTATTGATTGCCGTGTAGTGGTACTGCAAAGATAGCGTCTGTCTCACTCAAGTGCAGCCGGGTTTACCATTATCTGGCCTGCATATTGGGGGTACACGTGGCACTCCTCTGCAACCGATAACAAATAATTGATAAGAATTGATACAGTGATAGAGGAGCTTACGGAGAAAACACAGAGATAATCCAAAGAAATGAAAGAATGTTAATAAAGAAATTAGCAGTGATTGTCAATCTTTTTTGTTGTTTCGTACCACATTATCTGTAGTTAGAATTCTCTCTAAAATTTGTGCAAGCTTTATTATGTTCTCATAGGCAATTTCTGCTTGATCTATGATTATGTAATCAGACGATGTATTTATTATAAATTTTATGGATGAGCCAATCTCCAATATGACCCTTAACGTCGTCCACCAATCATCTTCACTCGGTTGTTTCGACGTATCTTCTTGGCGCATATTCCACGTGTGCCGCTACAAGAATTCCTGTGCCGAAGTTTATAGAAGCTCTGGCGCCTCGATCTCGATTTTCTCCGGTGGAGT
>JAFAOB010000153.1 GCA_019238055.1 Alphaproteobacteria bacterium | reverse complement strand
GAAAATCCTGCATCCCGTCAGGTGTGCGATCACCCGCCGCTTCAGCCAACGGCCAGCCGTTCTTGCGCTCGATCGGCGACAAGAGCCCGCGCAGGTATGCCAGCGCTCGGGGGCGCGGCTCAACCCGCCCAAACCGCGCCCCGATCCGCTCCATCACGTCCTCAAGTGCCGCCGCCCAGCGCGCCGCATCCTCTCGGCTCATCCTCGGTACCTCCTCATACCGAGGTTAACATTGAAACCCGGCTGTAGTACTAACCGGCGGCGAATACGCTGCATTCTCAAGGGGAAAGAACGGTCGCGCTACCAATGCCGGATATACTGCTGCAACAATGGAATCCACCAGCCGATGCCGCCCGAGGGCGGGTTCTCGCCCCCTCACACATCTACTGATGAGATCAAAGGAAACTTTGCCGTGAAGATCAAATATCGGTCGCTCGCCAGCGCCGCCATCGCGCTCGGCACGCTCGCGTTCGGCCATGATGCCGGAGCCGCCACGCAGACAACCACCTTTGCAATCAGCGCCACGGTAGCGAATAGCTGCTCTGTGAACGCAACTAACCTGGATTTTGGCAGCAATATTACGACTTTTGCGAGCAATATCGATCAGACAACCACGGTGGGCGTCACCTGCACGAACGGTGGAACCTATGACGTGGGCCTGACATCAGCCACCTCCACCGGGCAGGGGACGGGGACGGGGACGGGGACGGGGACTTCCGGAGCTAATACTGTCAACTACCAACTTTTCCAAGATAGTGCCCGCTCAGTACCGTGGGGAGATACGAGCACAAATCTGCAGCACACGCAGACGGGCTGCACCGCTTCAGCCTCGCCCTATTGCACCGGCACCGGCACGGCCCAGTCTTTCACTGTCTATGGCCAGATCCCGGGGGGGCAGACGTCTACTCCTGTCGTCGGCACGTATTCCGACACGGTAACGGTAACGGTTACGTTCTGACCAAACCCGGCCTCGCGAGGAGCCGAATGGGCAGATTGGTGCGCCTACTCTTTGCTGTTACGGCCGCGGTTTCGATCGGCTCCGACGCGGTGTGGGGAGCGGCGCTGGAATTCATCCCAATCCGGATTGAACTGCCTGCCGGTCAAGCCGCAACAATTTTGGAAATCCGCAATCATGGCGGCGCCGTTGCGGTTCAGGTTCGCGGCTTTGTTTGGCGGCAAAAAGGGGACACCGACGAACTGAGCCAGACCGAGGAGATTATCGTTTCTCCGCCAATTTTCAAAATTGCCGACGGAGGATCGCAAACCGTGCGTCTGCTTTTACGGCGGCGCGACAGCAAGGCGGAGCACGAATATCGTCTGATCATCGACGAATTGCCACCGCCCGCCACTGAGCGCCGGCAGATTGTTATTGCGTTGCAGGCTTCGCTGCCCGTCTTCGCCGAGCCTGTGGGTGAAAGCGCCGAGCAGTTGGCGTGGCGGGCGGAGCGCGGTCCCGGCGGCATCCTGCTGGCGGCGCATAATACCGGCCATCGCTATGCCATGGTGAGGGCGCTATCGGCGAGTTTGCCCGACGGGCACAAAATCGCACCCAGCCTGGTGGGCAATAACCCTTATGTGCTGCCTGGGGCCGAGCGTCATTGGCTGTTCACCAATACCGGCGCCCTGGCATTGGGAAGTGTGCTGCACCTGACCGTAACAAGCGAGGCCGGAACGCAGGAGGAGACCGTCAGGCTACCAAGATGATCCGGGGGCCATTCTCGCGGCGGTGCTGCTCTTTGTACCGGCCGCCAGCGTCCTCGGGCGAGACGAGGAGATCCCGCTCGCCCTCGAAATCATCATCAACGGCTATTCGACCGGCAATGTCGGAGCGTTCACGCTTCGCGACGGGACAGTATATGCGACGCGCGCTGAATTGCGCGATCTTGGCTTTGTTGTGCCCGACAATGCGGCAGGCCACACCGATCCGCTGCCGGTTTCGAGCTTGCCGGGGGTCAAGGCGCGGCTCGACATGCAGCGGCAGACGCTCAACGTCACCGCGGCGGACACGGCACTGCTCCCGGCCCGTCTCGGCACGACGACGCATTTGCATCTGGCGCCAATGACCGAGCCCGGCTTTGGCACCGTGATCGATTACGACGCGCTCGCCACCTATACCAGCGGACACGCTATGGGCGGCAGCCTTGTCGACGCGCGCGCCTTCAGTCCCTATGGCCTGGTGCGCAGCACCGGAATCGCAACCTTGACGCCCATGACTGGACAGCAACCGTTCGTCCGCCTCGATTCCGCCTACACCTATTCCGAGCCCGACGAGATGCGCCGTTGGTCCCTCGGTGATTTGGTGTCGGGTGGTCTCGCCTGGACTCGCCCGGTGCGGCTCGGAGGCGCTCAGCTGTCGCGTGATTTCTCGCTGAGCCCGGATTTTGTCACTTATCCCTATCCGGTGATCAGTGCGTCCGCCGCGGTGCCGTCTTCGGTTGACGTGTTCGTCAATGGCTTGCGCCAATTCAGTGAGACGCTTCAGCCGGGACCGTTCGCGATCAGTACCCTGCCGGTCGTCACCGGTGCCGGAGAGGTGACCATGGCGATCCAAGACGCCCTCGGGCGGCAGACGGTCACCACCCTGCCTTCTATACCAGCGCGCAATTGTTGAAACCCGGTCTCAGCAGCTATTCGGTCGAAGGCGGGTCTGTCCGTCAGCTCTACGGCCTGTTCAGAGATGACTATATTGGTTGGGCGGGAAGCGGGTCGCTGCGCCATGGCATCAGCAACTGGCTGACCCTCGAATCTCATGTCGAGGCGTCGAGCGGCCTCGATCTCGGCGGCGTCGGCGCTGATATCGAGATTGGCACGCTCGGCGTCCTGACCACCGCGATTGCCGCCAGCAGCGGCCGCGGGCGGCCGCCCTTCGGCTTGTTGCCGGGCGCCGCACCGGGGCCTGGCCATGGCGGCCTCGCAGCCGCGAGCTTCGCGCGCCAGTCTCCAGCCTTCAACATCGCCGCATCGGCAACGGTTGCGTCCGCCGGTTACCGCGATATCGCCGCCGTCAACGGGACACCGGTGCCCCGCGCCATATTGACCACGAGCCTAGTCTTACTGTGTCACTTTTTCATTCACCGCTCGCCGCTATTGCCGCAGGCAGCAGGGACATCTGGGCAGCGCGGCGACGAGCCTGACGGCGAGCTGACGGCGGATGGAAGCAATCGAACTCGGCACATGCCGCTCAGGCCGCACCGGCAGCCCCCCGCGGCT
>JAFAOB010000147.1 GCA_019238055.1 Alphaproteobacteria bacterium | reverse complement strand
TCCGCTTTGATGCCTTCCGTCCAAACCACGATCCCGTTCACTTGTGCCATGGCGTGATCCCATGTCAGAGCGAACTCAGAATCGTTGCCTCACACCTCGCTTCAACCCGTCAACCCATCATAACAAGAAACTGATGGATGGTGAGGGCCCCTTGGCAGTTTAACGTGTCGCGAGACCTGCCGCCGCCTCGGGATTACAGCTGGGCCGAACATACAGCTTGGTTCTGCTCGGGTCACGGTGCCTGGCGGCCTTTTGGCCAGCCAGATTTCTTCTTCGGGATCGCCGACACGTTGGGGGCCCGCTCCAACAGCAACACGAGCGCCCGGCCGGAGGGCCTCTGCACCGAGCCCATCAAGCGCGAGTAGCCCGCTATATCGACAGCCAGGATCGCGCTGAGACGGCGATTGCGGCCATGGCTCCGGCCATCCCACCCGATTGAAGCGGCGAGGATAAGCTTAACCGATCAGGAGACCCGGACAAATACGAATGAATGCTTCCACGGAGGGCGCCGGCGCTTCTCGTCGGGCGATCGACCTCCTGGTCACCGTGGCTCGCCGACAAAGCTGCTCTGCAATGCCGACAGCCGATCGAGGGCGGCCTGTGATAACGGGCCTTTATCTGCTGCCGCGGCCGCGTATTCGAGCTGCTCCAAGGTCGAATAGCCAACCAGCGCCGTCGACACCGCCCGATGCGCGATCACATAGCGGATTGCCGCCTCGACCAGGCTGTCGGCATGGCCCTCGCGCACCAAGGGTTCGAGCCGGCGCGCGCGCTCGACATCGACCCGGTAGTCGCGCCCCGAGCCGATCGGAGCGACTTCGGGAGAGCCATGCGGGTGGCGTTCCTCGGTACCGCTCAAAGCGCCGGCAGCGAGCACCCGGATCGCGATGACGCCCATATCGGCGGCTTTGGTATGCGCCAACAGATCGCCGAAATCATGCGCCGGATAGCCCTGCATCACACTCGTCCCGGCGCTCGGGTTCAGCATGTTGTAGCTGACCTGGGCGGTGCCGAACGCGCGGGCATCGGCCACCCGATGCAAGGCGGCGGTATCGCCGACCGCAGTGATGCCAAAAAACCGCGTCTTGCCCTGCTGGCGCAGCCGCTCAAAGGCGGGCACCACCTCGCCCAACACGATATCCGGCGTCAAATCCCCGTCGTGGCCATCGACGAGGATGTGGTTATGCAATTGGAACAGATCGACATGATCGAGCTGCAGCCGTTGCAGGCTCGCCTCCAAGGACGCGGTCACCGCGCCGGCGATATTGCGCCGCTCGCTTGCCGGGACGCGCACCTTGGTACCAAGGTAAAGCTCGGGCTTGAGGCTTTTCAGCACGCGGCCGAGATTGCGCTCGGACTCACCATTTCCGTACATCGCCGCAGTGTCGAAATAATTGATTCCGAGTTCGAGCGCGCGCGCTACCGCGCGCTCCTGGTCGGCGGCATTGCCCTTGATCATCAGCCCGCCGACGGCGCCGCAGCCAAAGCCGAGAATCGAAACCTGAAGCCCGGTCCGGCCGAGTGTGCGTGTCTCCATCACTGTCCTCCCTTGGTCTGAGCGCCGCCCGCCAACGGTCCTAGACGGCCTTCTCGATCTCGCGCAAAACCGCGTCACCCATTGCGCGGGTCGAGATGCCGGCAGCATCGGGCGCCGCAAGGTCGTTGGTGCGCGCGCCGGCGGCAAGGGCGCGCCGCACCGCGTTCTCGACGAGGTCGGCTTCTTCGGTCATATCAAACGAATAACGCAGCATCATCGCGAACGATAAAATGCAGGCGAGCGGGTTCGCCACATCCTTGCCGGCGATATCAGGCGCACTGCCGTGCACGGGCTCGTACAGCGCCTTGCGCCGGCCGCTCGCATCGGCCGGGCCGAGCGAGGCCGAGGGGAGCATGCCGAGCGAGCCGGTCAGCATCGCCGCACAATCCGACAGGATGTCGCCAAAGAGGTTGCTGGTCACGATCACATCGAACTGTTTCGGATTGCGGACAAGCTGCATCGCGCAATTGTCGGCATACATGAACGACAACTCGACATCGGGGTAATCGCTGTCACGCACCCGCTGCGCCACCTCGCGCCACAACCCGCCCGATTCCATGACGTTGGCCTTATCGACCTCGCACACCCGGCCGCGGCGCTTTTTGGCCAATTCGCAGGCGACGCGAGCGACGCGCTCGATTTCCTCTTCGCTGTAGACTTCAGTGTTGATGCCACGACGGGTTCCGTCTGACAGCGTCTCGATGCCGCGCGGCTCGCCGAAATAGATGCCGCCGGTCAACTCGCGCACGATCATCAGATCGAGACCGGCGACAATCTCGCGCTTCAGGCTTGAAGCGTCGGCAAGCGCATCGAACACGACAGCCGGGCGCAAATTGGCGAACAAATCCATTTCCTTGCGCAAGCGCAACAGGCCGCGCTCCGGCCACAACTCGAACGGCAGTTTCTCCCATTTCGGACCGCCGACCGAGCCGAACAGCACCGCGTCGCTAGAGAGTGCCTCGTGCAAGGTCGCTTCGGTCAGCGGCGTGCCGTGGGCGTCATAGGCCGCGCCGCCGACCAGATCCTCGCTGATGTCAAAGCTGGCGATGTGCCGGCGGTCGAAGAAATGGACGATGCGCAAGACCTCGCGCATGATCTCCGGACCGATACCGTCACCCGGCAGGACCAAAACCTTGCGGTTGGCACCTCTGGTTTGTGCCATCTGAATTGCCTTTCTACGCTGGCCATCAGCGCTCCGGACCATGCCGCGCCCGGCCGACTTCCTTCACGCAACGGGGCCGCCGATCAGTAGCGGCCCCTCGTGTTCATTTATTACGGTTCGGCAGATCAGGGGCGCGCGACCGGACCGCGGGTGTCGGGAACCGTCGCGGCTTTTTCTTTCCAGTCCTTCGACCATGGCGTAATTGGCCGCGGCACCGTCTTGCCGTCGACCCGGATCTCGTCGACATGCTCGTTGTAAAAGCACAGATAACCCTTGATTTTTGGGCATTCGGGGATCGGATCGGGATAGCTCCAGACGATGTCTTCATAGAGCCGGTCGCCAATCTTGGCCGAGTAATAGCGCGCCTTGCCCTTGTACGGGCAGGCCGTCGTCTTAATACTCGGCAGCAATAAATCCATACGCACATCTTCGGGCGGGATGTAATAGCGGATCGGCAGCCGGGTTTCGAACAGGAACCGGGCACGGCGGGTTTCGGCGACAATCTCGCCGCCAAGAATGACCTGAACCGGCCGCGAGGATTGGATCACGTCGATCCGTTTGTAAGGGTCGCGCGGGTGGACAAAGATCTCTTCTTCCTCCTCGTACCAGTGGTCGACGCGATCCCAATAGAACGCGACAAAATCGCTGATCTCGGACACCTCCTCGAACGGATCGGGATAGCCCCAGACCGCATTTTCCGAAGTGCGCTCGCCGACCCTGATCGTCCAGTACGATGCCGTGCCCTTGTAGGGGCAGAAGGTGTGGTGATCGGTCGGCGTCAACAGATCTATGCGCACATCCGCGCGCGGGAAATAGTAGACCGGGAGATGGCGGGTCTCGAACAACAGATGGGCATTGGTGCTGTCGGCGA
>JAFAOB010000135.1 GCA_019238055.1 Alphaproteobacteria bacterium | reverse complement strand
GCACGTGCCCTTCTTCAGAGCGCGATTGATTGGTGCCGGTTACAGGGGTGCTCGGCCGTCGCTGTGACGGTTGCGCGCAAAGGCGAGGTCCGTTACGGCTTGAGCCAATTTTATGCCAGATTCGGGTTTCGGCAGACGGACCGGATCAGCCTTGTGTTGCGGTTCGATGGCGCAGTGATGAATCGTGCTCAGCTGGCTATAGCTTCATCGCAATAAAATGAGCGCGGAAAACATCAGGGAGGATCTCTGATGAGGCTCGAAAACAAGGTCGCATTGATCACCGATGCAGTATCCGGCATGGCGCGGATTTTTGCCGGCGAAGGCGCGAAAGTTGCGGTTGCCGATGTGTTGGAAGAGGAGGGCAGGGCGGTCGTAGCCGATATCACGCGGGCAAACGGGACGGCGATATTTTGATTTTGCCGGCTCGATGTCAGTAGCGAGACAGGATGGAAGTCTGCAGTCGATGCGATCAATAGGCGCAACGCGGGTGCAATGGCTGGTCCTTCGCTCAGGTGCTGCCCTATTTCAAAAAAGCCGAGACCAATACCCGCAGCGCCAACGAATAATGGCATGGCGACCGCGGCCCGATTACGGTCAAACCGTCGCGAATTGACCTGCCGATCTGCGATGCGTTTCTCGCCACCGCTCAAGGCGCGGGCTTCACGGTCGTCGACGATCTCAACGCCGATATTGCCGAGGGCTTTGGCCGGATCGATACCAACATCGCTAACGGTCGCCGCGCCAGCACCGCGGTGGCTTATGTGCACCCGACCCGGCAGCGCGGAAATCTCGATTTGCTGCAGCAGACGCTCGCGGGGCGCATCATCATTGAAGGCAATCGAGTGCGCGGGGTCGAGATCGTCAGGGAAGGGGTGCGCGAGACGGTCTGGGCGGAGCGCGAGATTATTCTGTGCGGCGGGACCGTCAACTCGCCGCAGCTTTTGATGCTGACGGGCATCGGGCCCGCCGATCATCTCTCACAGCTCGGGATCCCGGTTGTGTCGATATGCCTGAGGTCGGCCGCAATCTGGCGAACCATCCGTCTTATTCATTGCGAAATGCCTGCTCGCAGCCGGTGACCACCCACAAATACCTCAACCCGCGGGCGGCACTCGGGATCGGACTGCGCTATGCGCTGTCGCGCGGCGGCGCGCTCGGCGAAAGCTATATCGCGACCGGGGCTACATACGCAGCCATCCGGTGCTCGCGGTCTCCGACACGATCATCGCCATGGCGCCGGCGCTGGTTACCCGCGGCGGGGTCGGATGGCGACTCAGCGATCTCTTCCCCGAGCGGCATGGTTTTACGGTCATGGCCGGCGCCGGCCGTTCGTTGAGCCGCGGCCATATCCTGCTGCGCAGCAGCGACCCGACCGCGGTCATCGATCTGCGGCTCCGGGTCAATGGCATTCAAGGGTTGCGCGTCGCCGACGCTTCGATCATGCCGGCTGCACTCAATGCCTGCACCCACGCACCAACGATCATGATCGGTGAAAAGGCCGCCGCCATGATCGCCGAAGATGCGTGACGGGTGAGGAGGCGCCGCCCGTCACGCCCCACATGCGCAAAAAAGGGGACGGCTCCGCGCCAATTCCAGACCTTTCCCTCTTACCCCGGAACGAGGGGATTCGACTCATTACGGGCCTTCTATAGTTCGATAGTAAGGTGTGCCCTTGCCCCATAACCCTGAGCAGCCCTTCCGGCCCGTTTCGCTTGCGATGCCAATCGTCCCAGCCGGGATGCAGCAGCACGCCGGGAACGGTCCCGGATCGAGCGGCTGGCGCGAGATAGGCCGATATCGGCTCGTGCTTCTCGCCGCTGATGAAATATTCTGCAGTCGTACCTTCGTGAGCCATGGTCGATCCATTGGAAAAAGTGACAGCCATCCTGTGGGCGATCATTCCGCCTTGGCGGCGCCGTCGTAATATGCCCCGGCGTGGCGCCGGGCGGCTAGGCTGGTGACTGTGGTGATTGATCCAGATCGGCTGCCGCCAATCCTTACCGGTAAGGATTACACCGCGCCATCGGTGTTTACGCCCTCGAATCTCTTGCGCGAAGCGCGCCGTCAGAAAGGGCTCGCCGCGGTTCCGGTACCCGAGATCTGCGTGCTCGATCCGGACGGCGACATTCTGCGGTGGCTATGCCGGTCAGGTCATGCCCGGGCCGGTCAGGTCATGCCCGGCGCTTGCCCAGCTGGGCCTCCTATCACACCGAGCTTTACGCATTCGACCACGAAGGCGAAAGCTTTGGTATTATCGGCTGCGCCGTCGGCGCCCCCTTCGTGGTGCTGCTCGCAGAAGAACTGTTCGCCTGCGGCTGCCAGTTTCTCGTCAGCATGACCTCGGCCGGGCAGATTCTGGCGCATGGGGAAACGCCCTATTTCGTGCTGATCGATCGCGCTTTGCACGACGAGGGCACAAGCTATCACTACCTGCCGCCGTCCGAGTTCGCCGAGGCCAATCTCACGCTCGCAGCGGCCGCTAAAGAAGCTGAAAAGTGCCGGCAGCCGATCTATTGCGGTGCCACATGGACGACCGACGCGCCTTCGCGAGACCGAGGCGGCGATTCGCCAAGCGCGCGCCCGCGGCATTCTCGCCGTCGAGATGGAGGCAGCGGCACTTTACGCCTTTGCCGCGGCGCGGCAAAAGGCGGTGCTGTGTTTCGCGCATGTCACCAATCAGATGGCGGTCAAGAGCGGCGATTTCGAAAAGGGTGAAGCCGATGGCAGCGCCGCGGCACTCGCCGTCATCGCTGCGGCGGCGCGCGGCTGGCGGCAAGCGAGCCAAGCAGCGGGACCGGAGTGACCGGCCGGCTTGCAATCATACGCGATGCCCGACGCCAGTCGATCCGGCCTCATTGATGGCCGCAGCCGGCACCTAGCGCCATTGACCGAGACCGGGAGGGGAACAAAGTCATGGATAATCCGCTTCTCGATGTTGCCAATTTTCTGCAGAAGCCCGGCTGGCCGACCCCAGTGTTCTGGCTGTTGCTCACCGGCGGCATCACCGTGGCGATTTATGCCTTTGCCGCGATCCCCGGCCAGCGGAGCTTTGTAAACGTCTGGAACCTCGTGTTTCGCATGTCGATCGGGGCGATGTGGTGGCAGGCGACTCTTTGGAAACTGCCGCCGTCCTATACCGACGAGCCCGGCCAGCCTTTCGGCAGGACGGGTCTTGCCTTTTGGATGATCCGGCTCGGCAAAACGGCTGCGTTGCGGATCCAGGCTGATTTCGTTAACGATATCACTCTGCCGCATTTCTATCTGTTCGCACCGATTTATCAGTCACAGTAACGAGCGTACTGGAATTCACCACTTAAAGCGATCATTTTGTCTTTTTATTATATTTTAATTGTAAATGTTCGTGTACCCTTTTGCATAGTGCTATCCCCCTCGTCGGCGAGGTTGCGCATGTGCCTGAGAATGAACAGCCGCGTCGGTAGCCCGGGCTGCCATGGATGCAGCGTGCTCACGCTGGAAAACCGGTCGTCAAGAAATTGCCAATCGATCGCGCGCGCCAGCCGCACCATCGGCCGAGGTCCATAATGTCCTCCAAGGTCGGCCGCAACAGGTCCCTTTGACCTGCGGACAAGTGTCTCGGCCGTCTCTTTCCACCAGCTCTGGGAAACCGGAAAAGCCTATCGCGCTAATCTAAACCTAGCCAAGACGACCGCAAGGTTCGGTCGAACGTGGCTGTCTCATGCCGCTGCGGCATGAGCATGATCGGAAATCGGTATTTGCTTGATGAAGCGATTGATTTTAGCGTCACGATCAGCGGGTACGCGCTAAGGAGAAGGTGGTCATGGAAGTCGGCGTCTATCATGAATTCCACTGCCGGCCGGATCAGACCCAGGCAGCGGCGTTCGCGGAGGCGCTGGACCAGATCGAGGCTGCCGATCGCTGGGGTCTCGATGCCATCTGGCTTGCCGAAATTCATCAGCAGGCGCGCCGCTCGGTGATGAGTGCCCCGATGACCGTCGCCAGCGCGATCGCCGCGCGCACGAAGCGCATCAAAATCGGCACCGGGGTGCAGGTTTTGCCGCTATGCCATCCGCTGCGGCTTGCCGAGGAAACGTCGACGGTCGACCAGATCAGCAACGGCCGATTGCTGTTTGGCGTCGGTCGCAGCGGCAATCCGCGCAGTTATATGGCTTATGGCGTGCCATACTCGGAAAGCCGCGAGCGCTTTCTCGAAACCCTCGAAATCGTCAAGCGCGCCTGGACGCAGGAACGCTTCTCATACGAGGGGAAATACTGGCATTTCGAGAATGCCAGTGCCGTACCCCAGCCTTTCCAAAAGCCGTACCCGCCGATCCGTGTCGCCGCGGCCAGCGAGGAAACGTTTCCGTCGCTCGGCGAAGCTGGCTATCCGATCTTTGTAGCGGTCCGCAGCGGGTCGCTGTCGGGGCTCGCCCCTGATCTCACCGCTTACCGCAAAGCCTACAAGGAGGCAGGCCATCCCGGCGAGGGCGAGGTCTATCTGCGCTGCACCCTGCACATCGCCGACACCGACCGGCACGCGTTCGATGAGGCCGAGGAAAGCATCATGCTCGGCTATCGCACCTTGAGCACGCGCCTCGAAGGTGCGCCCAACCGCCGCCGCGCGGCGGAGGCGGTCACCATCCGCACTATCAGCTATGAGGAAGTGCAGCGCGACAAAGTCATTATCGGCAGCCCCGAGCGCGTCGCCGACCGCTTGCTGCAATTGCATGAAGAGCTGGGCCTCGACGGCATTCTCGCCGAATTGAATTTTGGCGCGCTGATCCCGCCTGAGGCAATGACCCGCTCGCTGCAACTGCTGTGCGAAAAAGTGCTGCCCCGGCTGCATTGAACATCGCTCGCCATGCTGTCGTACCCGAGTTCGCCCAATCTGCATTTCAGAAAATCACGAACGGCCGGCCGAAAGAGCCGTGTAACTGTTCAAATCCCTCCCCCTCGATGGGCTGACAGGGGTAGATATCGGGTCATAGCGGGGCATCATGATAGGTGATCTGGACGTTGGCCGGTGGCTGCGGCCAGGGATCGGGGGCGAGCCACAAGCGGCGCCAGAGGCGGCCGCGCGCGAGACATCGGCAGAAGACTTCAAGACCGCGGCGAAAGACGC
>JAFAOB010000133.1 GCA_019238055.1 Alphaproteobacteria bacterium | reverse complement strand
CGAGCTTCTGCAGGTCGAGCGCGCGCAGCATGTCGCGGATCGCCTCCGCGCCGATCTTGGCGGTGAACGAGTCGTTGCCGAGTCGGATCGGCTTGTTGCTCGACATGACGCTGAAGGATCTCGAACGGGTCCTCTACTTCGAGAACTATGTTGTCATCGAGCCCGGTCTGACCCCGCTCAAACAGCATCAGCTGCTGAACGAAGAAGAATATCTGCAGGCGCAAGACGATTACGGCGAAGATCAGTTCACGGCCTCGATCGGCGCCGAGGCGCTGCGCACGATGCTATCGGCGATTGACCTCGACCAGGAGCGCGATCAGCTGCGCGCCGATCTGCGCGAAACCAGCTCTGAAGCGCGGCGCAAAAAGCTCGTCAAGCGCTTGAAGCTGGTCGAGGCGTTTATCGAGTCGAAAAGCCGACCGGAATGGATGATCCTCGAGGTTGTCCCCGTCATCCCGCCGGAATTGCGCCCGCTGGTGCCGCTTGATGGTGGCCGTTTTGCGACGTCGGACCTGAATGATCTGTATCGCCGGGTTATCAACCGCAATAACCGGCTGAAGCGCCTGATCGAGCTGCGCGCGCCCGATATCATCGTGCGCAATGAAAAGCGCATGCTGCAGGAAGCTGTCGATGCCCTGTTTGACAACGGACGGCGCGGCCGCATCATCAGCGGTGCCAACAAGCGGCCGCTGAAGTCGCTGTCCGACATGCTGAAGGGCAAGCAGGGCCGCTTCCGCCAAAATCTGTTAGGCAAGCGGGTCGATTATTCCGGCCGCTCAGTGATCGTTGTCGGCCCCGAGCTGAAACTTCAGCAATGCGGGCTGCCGAAGAAAATGGCGCTCGAATTGTTCAAGCCGTTTATCTATTCGAAGCTCGAGCTTTATGGCTTGGCCAGCACGATCAAGGCAGCCAAGCGCATGGTCGAGAAGGAACGGCCCGAGGTTTGGGACATCCTTGAAGAGGTGATCCGCGAACATCCCGTCTTGCTGAACCGCGCGCCTACCCTGCACCGCCTCGGTATCCAAGCGTTCGAGCCAGTGCTGATCGAAGGCAAGGCGATTCAGTTGCACCCGCTCGTCTGCACCGCCTTCAATGCTGATTTCGACGGCGACCAGATGGCAGTGCACGTGCCATTATCACTCGAGGCGCAGCTCGAAGCCCGCGTCTTGATGATGTCGACGAACAACATTCTGAGCCCGGCTAACGGCAAGCCGATCATCGTTCCGTCGCAGGACATTGTTCTCGGTCTCTATCACATCACGATGGAGCGCCCCGGCGAGAAGGGCGAAGGCATGGTATTCTCCACCATCGGAGAGATCGAGCAGGCGCTTGAAGCGAAGGCGGTATCGCTGCATGCGCGGATTCAGGCGCGTTACCACACTGTGGATGGCGACGGTCATCCGGTCGTGCAGCGGGTCACCACGACCCCCGGTCGCATGCTGCTGTCCGAAATCCTGCCCCGCCACCCGGCAATCGGCTTTGATCTGATCAACACCTTGCTGACCAAGAAAGAGATCAGCAACGTTATTGACCAGGTCTATCGCCATGCCGGCCAGAAGGAGACGGTGATCTTCTGCGACCGGCTGATGACTTTGGGCTTCACGCAAGCTTGTAAGGCCGGGATCTCGTTTGGCAAGGACGACCTGATCATCCCCGAAGCCAAGCGGCTTCTCGTCGCCGAGGCGGCGGACCAGGTCAAACAATACGAGCAGCAGTACCAGGACGGTTTGATCACCCAGGGCGAGAAGTATAACAAGGTGGTCGACGTCTGGTCGCGCTGCACCGACCGGGTTGCGGACGAGATGATGAAGATGATCCGCTCGGCCCCGCCGGGCGAGCCGATCAATCCGGTGTGGATGATGTCCGATTCCGGCGCCCGCGGGTCGGCGGCGCAGATCAAGCAGCTTGCCGGCATGCGTGGGCTGATGGCCAAGCCGTCCGGCGAGATCATCGAGACCCCGATCATCTCGAACTTCAAGGAAGGGCTGACCGTGCTCGAATACTTCAATTCGACACACGGCGCCCGCAAAGGTTTGGCTGATACGGCCTTGAAGACGGCGAATTCGGGCTACCTGACCCGGCGTCTCGTAGACGTCGCGCAAGACGCGATCATCACCGAGGAGGATTGCGGCACAACCCGTGGGCTGATGACCCGCGCCGTGGTCGACGGCGGCGAGGTCATTGCACCACTTGCTGACCGCATTCTTGGGCGTACCACGTCGGTCGATATTCTCGACCCACTAAATGGCGAGGTGATCCTCCCGGCCGGCGAGCTGATCGATGAGGATGCCATCGATTGGATCGAGCGTGCCGGCATCGACGCGGTACAGATCCGCTCGGTGCTGACTTGCGAGTCGCGGATCGGAGTCTGTGGCAAATGCTATGGCCGCGATCTCGCCCGCGGGACGATGGTCAATATCGGCGAGGCGGTCGGTGTCATCGCCGCACAATCGATCGGCGAGCCCGGCACCCAGCTGACGATGCGCACCTTCCATATTGGCGGAGCGGCACAGCGCGGTGCGGAACAGTCGTCGATCGAGGCCGCCTTTGACGCGACAGTGGAGATCAAAAATCGCAACATTGTAATGAACTCGGCAGGTGTCCCGGTGGTCATGGGCCGCAACCTCGAACTCGTTCTGCTCGACGATGCCGGGCGCGAGAAGGCGCGCCACCGTTTGCCCTATGGCGCACGGTTGCTCGCCGACGAGGGCGCGCATGTTCAGAAGGGCGAGCGGCTGGCGGAGTGGGACCCCTATACGATCCCGATCATTACCGAAAAGGACGGTATCGCCCATTATGTCGACCTGATCGAAGGGTTGTCGATGCGCGAGGTGGTCGACGAGGCGACCGGCATCTCGTCCAAGGTGGTCATCGATTGGAAGCAGCAGCCGCGCGGCAGCGAATTGCGGCCGCGGATCACATTGCGTGATCCGGATGGTGAGGTGTTGCTGCTCGGCAACGGCCTTGAAGCGCGCTACTTTATGTCAGTCGATGCGATTCTGTCGGTCGAAAACGGTGCCGCGGTCAAGGCAGGCGACGTGCTCGCCCGCATTCCCCGCGAATCGTCCAAGACACGCGACATTACCGGCGGTCTGCCGCGTGTGGCTGAGCTGTTCGAAGCCCGCAAGCCGAAAGATTTCGCGATAATCAGCGAAAGCGATGGGCGGATTGAGTTCGGCAAGGACTATAAGACCAAGCGCCGCATTATCGTCGTCCCGACCGAAGAAGGCGGCGAGCCGATCGAATATCTGATCCCGAAAGGCAAGCACATCAGCGTGCAGGAAGGCGACTATGTCCAAAAGGGCGATCTGTTGATGGACGGCAACCGCGTCCCGCACGACATTCTGCGCATCCTTGGGGTCGAGGCGCTGGCCAGCTATCTCGTCAACGAGATCCAGGAGGTCTATCGGCTGCAAGGTGTGCGCATTAACGACAAGCATATTGAAGTGATTGTGCGCCAGATGCTGCAAAAGGTCGAAATCGACGATCCGGGTGAGACGACCCTGCTCGCCGGCGAGCAGGTCGATCGGATCGAGTTTGAATATGAGAACAGCAAAGCCGAGCGCGACGGGTTGCGTCCGGCGACTGCGCGTCCGGTGCTGCAGGGCATCACCAAGGCGAGCCTGCAGACAAACTCGTTCATTTCGGCCGCTTCGTTCCAGGAGACGACGCGGGTGCTGACCGAGGCCGCGGTCTCGGGCCGGATCGACCAGCTGACCGGACTCAAGGAAAACGTCATCGTCGGTCGACTGATACCAGCGGGCACCGGCAGCGTCATCGCCCGCCTGCGTGAGGTTGCCGCCGAGCGTGACCGCGAGCTGGCAGCAATCGCGGCCACGGCCGCCAACGAGGAGGCGCCACAACTCGAAGAGCGGCGCGCCGGCGCCGCCGAATAGGGTGTGCCGGGCGGTCGCGAGAGTCTAACGTATCGCGCCCGCGCCCGCTGCTTTATTGACGGCCTTTTGTGCCAAGAGGTCTTGACCCGATGGATACCGGGAAATTATATCAGCGGCTCCGATCGGGCTGGCCGTAGGAAGCCACCTAGACGCAGCTCGGACCTTCGATCTTGGCTCGGCGCCTTTGCAAGAGGGCGCATTGGTTTCAAAGGGTGATGATGGTGCACCGCCCTGGCGCGACAGGCGCGTCGGGCGGTTAGCATGCTTCGGTAAAGGTGGTTGTGAATGCCGACGATGAACCAGCTGATCCGCAATCCGCGCCGGCCGCAGGTCGCGCGTGATAAGGTTCCCGCTATGGAGGCCTGCCCGCAAAAGCGGGGCGTATGCACGCGCGTCTACACGACCACCCCGAAAAAGCCGAACTCGGCGCTCCGCAAAGTGGCCCGTGTGCGGCTGACCAATGGTTTCGAAGTCACGAGCTATATCCCGGGTGAAGGCCACAATTTGCAAGAGCATTCGGTGGTGTTGATCCGGGGTGGCCGGGTCAAGGATCTCCCGGGCGTGCGCTATCACATCATTCGCGGCACGCTCGACACGCAAGGCGTAAAGGATCGCCGTCAGCGGCGCTCCAAATACGGCGCCAAACGTCCGAAATAGGAGCAGCCGATGTCGCGCCGTCGCGCCGCGGTCAAACGCGAGGTCCTACCCGACGCCAAGTTCGGGGACCCGGTGGTGACCAAGTTCATGAATTGCCTGATGTATGAGGGCAAGAAATCTGTCGCCGAGACGATTGTCTATGGCGCTCTCGACCGCATCGCCCGGCGTAGCGGTCAGGACCCGTTGCGTGTCTTCCACGAGGCGTTGACCAATGTGCGTCCGGCGGTCGAAGTGCGCTCGCGCCGGGTCGGCGGTGCCACTTATCAGGTCCCCGTTGAGGTCCGGCCCGACCGTAGCCAAGCGCTCGCGATCCGCTGGTTGATCTCCAGCTCGCGCGCTCGCGGCGAGAATACAATGGAAGAACGGCTATCGGGCGAACTGCTCGACGCCGCCAGTAACCGCGGTGTCGCGGTCAAAAGACGGGAGGACACGCATCGGATGGCCGATGCGAACAAGGCCTTCTCGCATTACCGCTGGTAGCGGGGACGCTGCACGGTTGAACCGCAGAAGACCTCTAATCCGATCACTTTGAGTCGGGGCTCCGCTTCTGGGCGGCGCCCCGGGAGCCCTTTTTGATGACACGTCAGACACCTCTCGATCGCTATCGAAACATCGGCATCATGGCGCATATCGATGCCGGCAAGACGACAACGACCGAGCGCATCCTCTACTATACTGGGCGCAACTATAAGATCGGCGAGGTGCATGAGGGCACCGCGACGATGGATTGGATGGCGCAGGAGCAGGAGCGCGGGATAACCATCACCTCGGCGGCGACGACCTGTTTCTGGCTCGATCATCGGATCAACATCATCGACACGCCGGGGCATGTCGACTTCACGATTGAAGTTGAGCGCAGTCTGCGCGTGCTCGACGGTGCCGTCGCGGTGTTCGATTCGGTCGCCGGGGTCGAACCGCAATCTGAAACAGTATGGCGCCAGGCCGACAAATACGGCGTGCCGCGGATTTGCTTTGTCAACAAGATGGACCGGATCGGCGCCGATTTCCCGCGCTGCGTCGCGATGATCAGCGACAGGCTCGGCGCCCGCCCGCTGGTCTTGCAATTGCCGATCGGGGTCGAGAACGATTTTGTTGGGGTTATCGATCTCGTCGGCATGCGCGCGATTAGATGGCGGGACGAAACGCTCGGCGCCGAGTTCGATATTGTTCCGATTTCCGCAGACATAATCGATGAGGCAAAGGCCGCTCATACACGCCTTGTGGAGGCCGCGGTGGAGCAGGATGATGCCGCGCTCGAAGCCTATCTCGGCGGCCAGGAACCCGATGAGGCGACCCTAAAGCGCTGCGTTCGCAAAGGGGCGATCAGCGGTGCTTTTGTCCCGGTCCTGTGCGGCTCTGCCTTCAAAAACAAAGGCGTCCAGCCTCTCCTTAATGCTGTCGTCGACTATCTGCCGGCGCCGACCGATGAACCGGCGATCAAAGGCGTCAAAATGGGCACCGACACGCCGGTCGAGCGCCATTCCTCGGATGAGGAACCGTTCGCGGGGCTCGCCTTCAAGATTATGACCGACCCCTTTGTCGGCTCATTGACCTTTGTGCGCATCTATTCGGGCGTGGTGGCGAGCGGTGGGCAACTCCTCAACACCGTCAAGAACAGCCGAGAACGCGTCGGCCGCATGCTGCAGATGCACGCCAACCACCGCGAGGACATCAAAGAGGCTCGCGCCGGCGACATTGTCGCGTTCGCCGGGCTGAAAAACACGACCACCGGCGACACCCTGTCCGATCTGTCTGCACCGGTCGTGCTCGAACGAATCGAATTTCCCGAGCCAGTGATCGAAATCGCGGTCGAACCGAAGACCAAAGGTGATCAGGAAAAGATGGGCCAGGCGCTGGCCCGACTTGCGACCGAAGATCCGTCGTTCCGCGTCACGGTCGACAACGAGAGCGGTCAGACTGTGATCAAAGGCATGGGCGAACTGCACCTCGAAATCATCATCGATCGCATGAAGCGCGAGTTTAAGGTCGATGCCAATGTCGGGGCGCCGCAGGTAGCCTATCGCGAAACGATCACGCACCCGGCCGAGGTCGACTATACGCACAAAAAGCAAACCGGCGGGGCCGGACAATTTGCTCGGGTCAAGATCCGGTTCGAGCCGTTGGACCCCGGTTCGGGGTTCCAGTTCGCGAATGAAGTCGTCGGTGGCACTGTGCCCAAAGAATATGTTCCCGGCGTCGAAAAGGGATTGCGTGCCTCAGCCGAAACTGGTGTGCTCGCTGGGTTTCCGGTTATCGATTTGAAAGCGACGTTGTTCGACGGCGCCTACCATGACGTCGATTCGAGCGTACTTGCCTTTGAAATTGCCGCGCGTGCCGCCTTCAAGGAAGGCGTCATGAAAGCCGGACCGAAACTGCTCGAGCCGATCATGCGGGTCGAGGTCGTCACCCCGGACGAATATCTCGGCGATGTAATCGGTGACCTGAACAGCCGACGCGGGCAAATTAGCGGCATGGACACCCGTGGCAACGCCCGGGTCGTTCAGGCGATGGTGCCGCTCGCCAACATGTTTGGTTATGTCAATACCTTGCGCTCAATGAGCCAGGGGCGGGCGCAATACACGATGCATTTCGACCATTACGAGCAGGTGCCGCAAGCCGTCGCGGACGAGGTCCGCGCCAAGATGGCTTAAGGTCCTGGCACCAGCAGCGATTGAGCGGAGAGAGAGGCGATGTCGAAGGCGAAGTTTCAGCGGACGAAGCCGCACTGCAACATCGGGACGATTGGGCATATTGATCACGGCAAGACGACGCTGACGGCGGCGATTACCAAGGTGTTGGCGGAGGCGGGGGGAGCGACGTTTGTGCCGTTTGACC
>JAFAOB010000131.1 GCA_019238055.1 Alphaproteobacteria bacterium | reverse complement strand
GGTCAAACGGCACAAACGTCGCTCCCCCCGCCTCCGCCAACACCTTGGTAATCGCCGCCGTCAGCGTCGTCTTGCCGTGATCAATATGCCCAATCGTCCCGATGTTGCAGTGCGGCTTCGTCCGCTGAAACTTCGCCTTCGACATCGTTCCGGCTTTCCGTCACATAAGAATTACGTTTCAGATAAGGATTACGTTTGCTCGCGTGCGGGCTGGAGCGGGTGATGGGAATCGAACCCACGTAGCCAGCTTGGAAGGCTGGAGCTCTACCATTGAGCTACACCCGCACCACTGTGCATCGGCCGCCCCGAGATGTGCCGCTCCCCGCTTCTCGGCCGCTCTGCCTCGGCCACCTCGCCCGACCGAGCAATGGTGGAGGGGGTAGGATTCGAACCTACGAAGACGTACGTCGGCAGATTTACAGTCTGCTGCCTTTAACCACTCGGCAACCCCTCCGCGGTCGCGTGCCGCCCGCAGCGGAATCCGACGCAGATAAAGTTTTGGCTGGATTTTGTCAACACGGCTTAACGCAGTGTGCACCCTAACGCGCGGCGGTCGCCTGTCCGATGACCGCAGCAGCTCGGCGGTGGCCAAGATGCGATGGCGGGTGAGACTGACAGGCTCCCCTACATCGCAGCGTGACCACCGCCGTGCCGGCTATTCGCCTTTCTTTCTCGGCATGGGCCGCAGTGGTCCGGGTAGCGCTTTCTCCGCCCGATCCTCCAGCGCCGCTGCATGATGACGCACGAATATTGCGGCCGCAATCACCGCAAAACCAACCACGATCCCAATCCCAATGCTGACCGGCTCGGCCAACCGGCTCACTTCCTTGCCTAAGTAATATGCGCCGACACCATAGAGTGTGGCCCAGATCACGCCGCCAGCCGTGTTGAATACGAGAAACCGTGGCCACGACATGCGATTGACATCGGCGAGAAACGCCGCAAGCTCGCGGAGCACCGCCACAAAACGTCCAAAGAAGACAACCGTGCCGCCATGACGCATGAACAAATACTGGCCGAGCTTTATCCGGCGTTCGTTTATCCATGCATTGCGCGCGAGGCGCAGCAAAAGCCGGTATCCCAAAGTTCGGCCGATGGTAAAGCCGATATTGTCGCCCAAGATGGCGCCAGCCGCGGCGGCAGCGATTACGATCCAGAGGGCTAGGGCGTGGGTTGTCGCTGCTATCGCGGCGGCAGCGACGAGCGCCGTTTCGCCGGGAACGGGAATTCCGATGCTTTCCAGCGCGACGGCTCCCCCGACTGCCCAATATCCATAGGTCGTTATCAGATGTGGCAATTCTCCCTGGATGAAAAATGACATCACTGGCGATCTCAAAACGGCCGATCCTCAACGATCGGCATCTCCGCAGATGGCTCCATGAATTAGAACAACGCTGCCGCACGCGCCGACATCTCCCATCTGCACCGATGGAGACAACGTTTGGCGGTCCACCTTTTCGTTGCCGGCTCTGACATTACCTAGCGGATCAGACCGGCTTGAACATGGGCTCTTCTATTTCCTCACCGAGGCGAGCCAACCAGCGCCGCTCACCGCGTCGAGAATCCCGCGGGCACAGCGCTCCCGAGCCTCCGAGCGGCGCCAACGAACGCTGGCTTTACGGCCGTCACGCGGTGGCGGCCGCACTCGCCAATCCCGAGCGGCGCTGGCGCCGGCTGGCGGTGCTCGCCGGACAGGAGAACGAGGCCCAGCGATTGGTCGCCAATGCTGTTGCGGAACGCCGTGGCGCCGCGGCCACTGCGCTCACAGTCTTAGAACGCGACGCATTTGAGACATTGCTGCCGATAGATGCGGTGCACCAAGGAATCGCCCTCGAAGTCGAGCCGCTCCCCACAGCCAATCTCGACGAACTGCTGTGTGAACTGGAGACAGTTTCGGGGAAAGCTGTCGTCGTCGCTCTCGATCAGGTCAGCGATCCGCAAAATGTCGGCGCAGTGCTGCGCTCGGCAGCCGCCTTTGGCGCCCGCGCGGTGTTGATCACGGCGCATGGCGCACCGCCGGTCACCGGTGCGCTCGCGAAGGCTGCCTCGGGTGCGGTCGACCGCATACCACTCATTCGAGTCGTCAATCTGGCCCGCGCTCTGGCCGAGCTGAAGCGAAACGGGTTTTGGGTTTGCGGTCTCGATGAGACCGCTGAGCACCAGCTCTCAAATATCGATCTCGGACCACGCGCCGTTCTCGTCCTTGGCTCTGAGGGGAGCGGCATGCGTCGGCTGGTGCGCGAGCGTTGCGATTATCTCGCTCGGTTGCCGACCTCACCAAGGCAACCGGCGCTGAATGTCTCGAATGCCGCGGCCGTCGCACTCTATGAGCTAGCCCGCCGCACGGCAGCCGATTAGGGTAAGCCTGCGCCGGCTGGACCGTGCTCGCTCATTACCACACACTGACCGCGCCTTTTGTCAGGAATTCATCCATGGACGTCGGATCTGCTTTTATCGGACGGTCGCTGTTGCGGCGCGAGGACCGGCGCCTGTTGACCGGACAAGGCCAGTTTATTGCCGACCTCGTCCTGCCGCGGATGCTGCACGCTGTCGTCGTGCGCAGCCAAATGGCGCATGCCCGTATCCGCTCGGTCGATTTGGCGCGCGCCCGAGCGATGCCCGGTGTCCTGCTGGCGCTCAACGGCGCCGATCTGTTGCAGTTGTTGCCGCCCGTGCCAGAAGGGCAGATTGCGATGCCAAGCAAATGGGCGACAGTAATCCAACACAAATTCTTGAACCCGCAGGAACCGCTTCTGGCGCACGACAAGGTTCGCCACGTCGGCGAAGCGATTGCGATTACCGTGGCAGAAACCCGCAATGAGGCCGAGGACGCCGCCGAACAAGTCAGCTGTGAACTTGAGGAATTGGCGGCGGTGGTCGACCCTGAAGCCGCTTTGCGTGCGGAGAGCCCGATTGTCCATGACCGGTTCGGCACCAACCTGATCGGCGCCTTCTCGGTCGGCCGCGGCGACATCGAGGCAGCGTTCGCCGCTGCTCCGCACCGGCTGAAGCTCCGTTTTTATCATCACCGCTACGCCGCGGTACCGATTGAGTGCCGCGGCGTCGTTGCCGCCTACGATGCACGTGCCGACCAGGCGACGATTTGGTCCTCAACCCAGGTCGTCCATTGGGTGCGGCGCGAAGCGGCGGCCTTGCTCGGGCTCCCTGAGGCACGGGTGCGCTGCGTCGCGCTCGATGTCGGTGGCGGGTTTGGCGGCAAAGGCCACGTCTACCCCGAAGACTTGCTAATGGTTTTTCTCGCCCGCCGTCTAGGCCGTCCGGTGCGGTGGATCGAGGAGCGGCGCGAGCACCTGATGAGCGCCACCCATTCGCGCGATCAGCTGCACGACGTCGAGGTCGCGTTCGACAATGACGGTCGGATCTTGGCGCTGCGCGACGACTACATCGTCGATTGCGGTGCTTGGAACCCGATCGGCTCGGGCGTCGCCTACAATACCGCCGTCCATCTGACCGGCCCATACAAGATCGAGAACCTGGCGGCCGCAGGAAAGATTGTCGTCACCAACAAGGTGCCAAATGCGCCGTATCGCGGCGCCGGCCGGCCGGAAGCGACTTTTGTCATGGAGCGGACGATCGATCTTGTCGCGCGGACACTCGGCCTGGAGCCGGCCGAAATCCGCCGCCGGAATTTGATACGCGCCGAGGAGATGCCGTATCGCGTCGGCATTCCCTATCGTGACGGCGAGCCGATTGTCTACGACAGCGGCGACTACCCCGGGGCGCTGCAGAAGGCACTCGAGGCCGTAGGCGGTGTCGCTGCGTTTCGCGAGCGACAGCAGGAAGTGCGCCGGACCGGCCGCTATCTCGGCCTCGGCATTGGTTTTTACATAGAAGGGACCGGGGTCGGACCGTTTGAGAGCGCTTTTGTCCGCATCGACCCGTCAGGCAAAATATACGTCACCTGTGGCGCCGCTCCACAGGGCCAGGGCATGGAAACAATTTTTTCCCAGATCGTCGCCGATCTGTGGAAGGTCTCA
>JAFAOB010000082.1 GCA_019238055.1 Alphaproteobacteria bacterium | reverse complement strand
GACTCTAAAAACCGCATATATCGCAAGTGGAGGCTTCACATCAGGTGAAGTATTATTGGATATGTCCATTTCCAGATGTGATCCCTTGCGTCCAAAATGTTATCGGAGCTCGGATCCGGGACGCCGCTCCAAACAGTTGACACCAGTAGCTCATACTGTCCCCCCTCGGGAACACCTACGATTTTTGGCCAGCACGGCGCAGTCCAACCGCGAATATCCGATGCCCGGCTGCTGTTGGCGAACGCCATGGCGCCCGTGATATATGGCTTCAGCATTGAGTTTCAGAGCTGCTAGAGCCCGTGCCGGGCTCGGGTAAGAGCGCGACATATTTGTAATCTCTGGCGCACGCCACATATCCCATCGCTTTGCTGGGCCCTCTCGCCACCCAGGCGAGGGCCTCGAAAGTCTCTGCGTATCTGCCGCGAGTACACATTTGGGTCGACAGGTCGCAGCACCGATGTGCCAGCACGTCGAGGCCATCGACCGCGGCAATCGCATCACGATTTGAAGCAATCATTTACAAGGACAATTCATGCCGATGCTCGTCCTGCTGGCCCTCGTCACCGCGATTGCACCAGCGGCGCTGCACATGCTGGTGCCGGCGTTGCCAATTCTTGCCGTGGAATTCGAAGCTGCGCCGGGCTCTGTCCAGCTGGTGTTGACATTGTTCCTCGCGGGGATCGCGGTGGGGCAGTTGGTCTATGGGCCGGCGTCTGATCGCTTCGGGCGGCGTCCGGTGCTGCTCACCGGGCTCTTGCTGTTTCTTGTCGGCACGGTGCTCTGCGGGTTCGCCTGGTCGCTGTCGGCGCTGATCGTTGGCCGCACGCTCGCGGCCACAGGCGGCTGCGCCGGAATGGTACTGGGCCGGGCGATCGTCCGCGATATCTATGACCGCGAACGTTCGGCGAGCGCATTGGCGACGATCATGATGGTGATGAGCCTGGCACCCTCGTTGTCACCTGCTATTGGCGCCTACCTCGTGCAATGGGTCGGGTGGCGCACCGATTTTGCGCTACTCGGTACGGTCGGGGCGGCTGTCCTGATTCTGACGTCCGTCTATCTCAAAGAGACGCATGCCCCCACATCAGTCAATGTTGCGGCTATGATCGGGTCGTTCGTCCTGCTGCTGCAGTCTCCGATCTTTATCAGCATAGTATTCGCCACAGCATTCACCAGCGCTTCGTGGTTCACCTTCCTGGCGGTTGCACCCTATCTGCTTGCCGAACGCCTGCATGAGCCACCGAGCATTTACGGGCTGATGATCCTCTTACCGATGGCCGGATATATTCTCGGCAATGCCAGTGTCGTGCGGTTATCGGCGCTCCTCGGCAGCACGCGCCTGTTTATTCTCGGGCTCGCGCTGTCGCTCGTCTCGGGGATCATGCTTGCGCTCTGGTGCCTCGCCGATTTGACCCCGTGGGCGCTCTTTGTCCCGATGGCAATCAGCTCGATCGGAAATGGTATGAGCCAACCGTCTGGCCTCGCCGCCGGGCTTAGCGTCTATCCGCGGATCGCGGGCGCCGCTTCGGGGCTGATGGGCTTTACGCAGATGATGATCGCCGCACTCGGAACGTTTCTGCTCGGGATGCTGCCGCGAGGAAGCGTGCTCGCGATGGTGGCAGTCGTCGGTACGTCTTTAGCACTGGCCCTGGGTTGCGGCCTGCTAAGCCTTGCCCTGGCACCAGGACTGAGCCCAGCTCCCGCTGTGCGGTTGCGCCTACCGATGGCAAAAGGACCCTAACTGTAATGGCAGGCATCAAAAACGGCTCTGTACTCAACGCGTAGACGCTACCCAGTATAGGATCACCGCCGCTGTACAAATTGAGGGCCAATCCCGGCTCGAGGCGTCAGCTATAAGTGAAGCACCGGGCCGGGAACCGATACCGATCGGGCGCAAGTTGCTGAGCTGGACGACAACGGGACCCTGAATTCATTCAGTTACCTCAACTCTTGCCGGTCATAGCAATTTCCAAGATACGCTTCGGTTGGATCGGGTCCTCTCGCAAGCCCAGCCAATCGGTTTGACTTCGGCTACGGATCAGGCGCAGCGTTGGCAGCGTGAACGAATGGAGGAGGGCGATGGCAGTCGCCGCGCTTGCAATCAAAACACGACAGCCGCTCGCCGACGGGCGGGTGTTTGGTTCTGTGGGCCCTTATACCCAACTCGATGGAACGATCCATTTCGCGGTCGATCCCGCTCATCCCCTCAATCACTGCATCACCGATATTGATCTGGCGCCGCGCGACAGTGACGGCCTTGTGCATTTCTCCGCGGATATCCGCATCCTGATGCCGGATGACCCGCGGCGCGGCAATCACCGCCTGCTCCTCGACGTACCCAACCGCGGCAACCGCCTTGCGTTGGCGACGTTCAACCGTGTTCCGCGACCGATCAACCCCAGCGCGCCGACCGATCCCGGCGATGGTTTCCTGATGCGCCATGGCTATACCGTTGTGTGGTGCGGGTGGCAGCATGACGTCCCGTCGGTAGAGGGGCTTATGCGCATCAAGGTTCCGGAGGCACGGCAGGAGGGTCATCCGGTCTCCGGCAGGCTGCTGGTGAGTTTCCAACCGAACGCGCCGAGCCAGGTGCAGCTTCTGTCCGACCGCGGACACCGCCCTTATTCATGCAGTAATCTCGACGATCCAGACGCTGCACTGCTCGTGCGCGACGCCGATAATGCGCCGCCGCTGATGATCCCGCGGCAGGAATGGTCATTCGCCCGGCTGGATGCCGGTCGGATGGTCCCCGATGCCAGCCATGTCCACCTCCCGGGCGGGTTCATGCCGGGCAAGGTCTATCATGTGGTCTATACGACGACCGGTGCTCCGGTCATTGGGTTGGGCTTGCTGACGGCGCGCGATGTTGTTGTCTTTTTGCGGCATGGTCATGCCGACGATGGCAATCCTTGCGCGGGTGACATCCAGCAGGCCTACGCTTTTGGCGCATCGCAAAGCGGGCGCTATCTGCGGCAGTTTCTCTACCTCGGCCTCAACGAGGATGAAGAGGAGCGCGTGGTGTTCGACGGCATGCTCGTCCACATCGCCGGCGGTAAGCGCGGCGGCGATTTTAACCAACGCTTTGGACAGCCTTCCGCCTCGCTTCACCCGACGATGAGCAACGCCTTTCCGTTCAACGACAGCACCGGCACCGACTCGGTCACTGGAAAGAGCGACGGCCTGCTCGAGCGACTTTCCGCGCGACGCCGGGTACCAAAGATCTTTTTCACCAACTCCTCGACCGAATATTGGCGGGGCGATGCCTCGCTGATCCACACCGACGCAGAAGGTACGCGCGACGTTTCGTTGGCCGCCTTGGTGCGCCTTTATCATTTTGCCGGAACCCAGCACTCCGCCGGCACCTTGCCATTGACCGACACCAACCCACTTGACGGCTCTCGCGGCCAGCATGCGTTCAATTCGATTGATTACAATCCCTTGCTGCGGGCCGCATTGATCCGCATGGGAGAGTGGGTCAGCGGTGAGAGAGACCCACCGCCGAGCCGCTATCCGCGTCTCATCGATGGAACTGCCGTCACACCCGAACAGCTCAGGGGCATCTTCACGGCGATCCCTGGCGTGAGTTTTCCGGCGCACCCGCCCCAGGTCATTCGTCTCGACTTCGGTCCAGAGGCTAAACGTGGAGTGGCGACGATCCTACCACCGGTCGAGGGGACACCTTACCCGCATTTCGTCCCGGCGGTCGATCGCGATGGTAATGAGGTGAGCGGCGTCCGTCTGCCTGAGCTGACCGTGCCGCTCGCGAGCTACACGGGCTGGAACCTGCGCCATCCACAAATCGGGGCACCTGATAAATTGATGAGCTTGATGGGATCAACGATCCCGTTCCCGCCAACCCCCGAAGAACGCGCAATGACAGGTGATCCTCGTCGATCGGTCGCGGAACGCTATCCGAGCAAGGCAAGCTACCTTGAACAGGTGCGACAGGAATGTCAGCGCCTGATCGACGAAGGCCACCTGCTTGCGGAAGACCTGGAATATCTCGTCGGTCAGGCGGCACGGCGCTACAAACTACTGGCGGTGGTGCGCGAGCCGGCTGAGTAGAAGATCGAGATGACGAGAAACATCAACGCGCCGAACGAGATCAGGCTCATTCACAGCTCCGATATTCATGTCGACGAGGAGCGGATCGCGGCCGCACATGATGGCGCTGCTCGGCTGATGGCGGTCTTGGCAACGGCGCAGGCGTTGCGAGCGGATATCGTATTGCTGGCAGGCGACACGTTTGAGACGCATCAGTTGAACGCCTCGATGATCGATCGTGTCGGCAAGCTGTTCTTCGATGCCGGCCTACCAGTCGTGATTTTGCCCGGCAATCACGATCCCGCTATTCCCGATTCAGCATATGTGAAAGGAAGATATGCCCAGCTCCCGAACCTGGTGATCTTGGGCGTGAGCCACGATAAGGCGGTGAGGTTCGATGCGCTCGACCTTGAGATTTGGGGATATGCGCATCGCGATTATTTCGATATGCCGCCATTACGAGGTCCGTGGCCGCGCTCGACGCGATGGCAGGTCGCGATGGCGCACGGGCATTACGAGCCGCCCGCCACCCGCGACAATCCATTGCGTCCGTCTTGGGTTTTCGGTGATCAGGAGATCGCGGCGACCGCGGCAGATTATCTCGCACTCGGGCATTGGGATCGACCGATGCAGGTCGGCAATGGGGTAGTGCCGGCCTATTACTCGGGCTCACCAGCATTGGCGCAAACCGTGAATTTGGTGCGTCTGACGTCGGCAGGTGAGGTCATCGTCACCCGCGAAACGCTTCAGCGCTGAAGCATCGCTTTCGCTGCTGCCCCCCGCTTAGGAAAGTGTGTTCTCTCAGAATTACTGCGCTAATGATGATCTCATTGAGACGGATAAAGGGCAGCATCGGAGCGACCTCGCCACGAGTTGGGCTGGAGGTATTTATTGCGAGCGGCCAGCCCGACCTTGAGCCCGGCGGCCGCAAGGCCGTGCGCCACCGGGGCGCTGATGGCCGACCCCGCATCGACGATCAAAGCGGTACGATATGCAAGCACTGTCATCGTTGTCCTTCCTTTCTCAATGACCATCGGCGGCCGGCGTCTTTGCCGGCGCGACCTGGCGCAACAGCGGCACCAGCAAGGTGGCGGCGACAAAGGCGACCATGATCGTGCGAAAGGCGTCGGCATAGGCCAGGGTCGAAGCTTCGCGATAGGCGAGCAGCCAGAGCTGCTTCAGCGCGGCGAGGTGACCTCCGTCC
>JAFAOB010000336.1 GCA_019238055.1 Alphaproteobacteria bacterium | reverse complement strand
TCGGTGGTGACCCCATGCCGGGTCCAGCCCCGGTAGCCGACCATCAATACGATCGGCACGTTGAGGCTCATCAGCCAACCGCGGATCGAATCTCCCGATTCCAGCATGCCGGTATTCTGGATCAGGATCAGCGGCTTGGCGCCGCCGAGCCACAGCCCGGCAGCAATTGAGGAGGCATGACCCTCGCGGTTGACCCCGACGAGACGAATATCCGGATCGGCCTTCATCAGCAGATAGAGCCAGTTGGTCTCGCTGTCGGGCAGGTAAACGACATGCGTCACGCCGTGCTTCTTCATCTCGGCCAGCACTGTTTCCGGGCTCAGCGCCGCTGCCGCCATACCACTCATTGCACCCCTCCCACTTTGAGCGCCCAACACAGGATCATAAATCGATTTAACGGAAGCGGGATAGCCATGATCGCCTTTATGCGGCAGCAGGCTGAAGGCGTACCCGCGCCACCAGTACCGCCGACAGGCTGAACCACAGAGCCGCGATCGCAAATGCCAGGACATAGGCAAAACGCGCCGACACCGCCCATTTGGCGCCGCTGATAATCCAGCCGGTCGAGGCGGGCCCAAGGATCTGGGGCAGAACGAGTGCTACATGCCAGATACCCATATCCTTGCCTGCCGCCTCGCTCTTGGGCAAGACGCGCAATGCCAAGGCCCAGTCGACCGCCTGATAAGCGCCCCAACCCGAGAAATACACAAACGCCACCACCGCCATCGCTAGCCACTGCGGGTGCAGAGCAATCAACACATAGGCGACCGCGGCGCCTGCCATCATCCAGCTGGTCGCTTGGACGATCGCGACGATGCCGTAGCGTGATGTGGCCCAGGCCGCGGCGAGGCTGGCCGGAATGCCAAGCAGCGCGCCAATCCCGAGCACCATCGGTAAGACCCGGCCGGGCTCAGCCACTCCGACCACGTCCTGCAAGTAGAACAGCAGAAAGGTCAGCACCGACCAGACCCCGAGATTGGCAAAGAGCCGCGTCACCAAAACCCGATAGAAATCGCGGTGGAGTGCCGGCGGCAGCCAGAAAGACCGCAGAAATCGGCCGAGTTGGAAAGAGCGCTCGAGCCCGGCGGCAGGCGGCTCGCGCACCCGGAGGATTGTCACCACCAAACACGCGATATTGATCAGGATCAGCCCGGCAATCGCCGCAGCCGGGTGACCGTGCACGTAAAGCGCCACCGCAATGCCGTTCCCGGTAAAGGTGCCGAGGATGCTCATGATGTTCATCCAGGCGCTCGCCGATGCCTGGCTCGCCGACGGCACGACATCGGGGATCAGCCCGGCATAAGGACCACACGCCCAGTTCCACCAGAATTGCAGGTTCAGGATCGCAAGCGCGTACAAGAAAATGCTGCTGCCCGCCCCAAACGGCACCAGCAACGCCAGTGCTACGCAGGTACCGATCATCCCGGCAAGCAGGAAGGGGCGCCGCCGCCCCTTCGCATTCCGCACCCGGTCGGACAAGGCACCGGCGACAGGCGCCATGATCAGCGCCATGAACGCGCCCATTGCCAGGATCGAGCCGCTGATGCCTTCTTTTGCCGCGGCGTCGCGGCCGAGGATCAGGGCGATCTGGTCCGGGATAATGACCGGCACGACCGTGAGCCAGTTGGCAAACAGCGCAAACCATAAAAGCGCCACAGCGATCTGATCGGCGATTGGAAAGCGCCTGGGCGGCTCAACCGACCGCCGCGCCAGCGCGGCAGCCCCGGTATAATCGGTCATCTTCCTCCCCTATCTTTGTGCTTCTTGAATACGGGCGAAGGCACGTGTCCATTCCAGGGGTTGCTTCAGAAACGGGGGTGGCGCGCCATGGCCGATTGGGAGCAAGCTTTCGCATCGATTGCAAGTTGGAGAGCGCGTGATGAAGGCGGTGGTGTGCGAGGCGTTCGGCGGTTCGGAAGTGTTGGCTGTGCGCGAGCTTCCCGATCCCCCGCCACCCGGCGCGGGCGAAGTCCAGGTGCGGATCACCGCGCGCGGTGTCCAGTATGTCGACGTCTTGATGCTGGCCGGAAAATACCAGTTCCGGCCGGAGCCGCCCTTCATTCCCGGGAGTGAGGGTGCGGGCGAGGTCGTCGCGGTCGGCCCCGGCGTTACTGCCTTCAAGCCGGGCGACAAGGTGATGTGCCGCCAGCGGCTCGGCGCCTTCGCCGAGCGCGGCAATGTCAAAGCCGAGGATTGCGATTTGGTCCCGGCGAGGATGGGCCTCGATCAGGCAGCGGTATTCCGCAACGTGTATCACACCGCTTATCATGCCCTGTTACAGCGCGGCCGACTCAAAGCCGGTGATCGGGTGATGATTCATGGCGCAGCGGGCGGGATTGGTTTGCCGGCGATCCAGATCGCCAAACTCTATGGCGCCGAAGTCATCGCCACTGCCAGTACCGACGAAAAGCGCGGGGTATGCCTCGAAGAGGGCGCCGATTATGCGATTTCTTATCACGATGGCTTTCGCGACAAGGTTCTCGAACTGACACAAGGACGCGGCGTCGACATCATCTACGACCCGGTCAACGGACCGACCTTTGAGGAATCGCTGCGCTGCCTCGCCTGGAGCGGCCGCGTCCTGATCTTGGGCTTTCTCGGTGGGGCGCCGGCAATGGCTCGCACCAATTATTTACTGATCAAGGGGATCGAGGCGATCGGGGTTCGGATCGGCGGCCTCAACGAAGCCCATCCCGAAATCGCTGCGGCCAATATCAAGACGCTGATCGGGCTCGCAGCGGAGGGGAAGCTGAAACCGCGGATCTGGCGCCGCTTTCCGCTCGACGGGGCCGCCGCGGCGATCCAGGCACTGATCGACCGCGCCGTGATCGGCAAGGCGGTTTTGATCGGCTGAAACGACAAAGCCAGGCTAATCTCTATTGCAGCTTGCAGCTGCGCGAATCGCAATGGCGCTTTGCGGTATGCGATTTCCAGCAGATTGGTGCCCGCCGGGATCAGTGATCATGGTTGCCGAGCACCGGCCAGCTCAGGCGGGTGGCGACAAATCCCTGGCGACCCCAGATGACATTGTTGAAGCTGCAATCTCCATCAACACTATGATCAGGCACTCAGGCATTCCGCCCCGCCGTTCGCGCAACCCTGCATCTGACGAGCGGATAAGCACCCTATTCGAGAGCCAGGCGCCGCGCCCGCTCGCCGACCGGCTGCGGCCAAAGGATCTTGCCGAGGTCGTGGGGCAGGACCACCTGCTTGGCCCTGACGGCCCGATCGGGCGCATGCTCGCGACCCGTCAGCTGTCCTCGATGATCCTGTGGGGCCCGCCCGGTTGCGGCAAGACAACGATTGCCCGCCTGTTGGCGCACGGCACCGATCTCGAATTCGAGCCGATATCGGCGGTATTTTCCGGAGTCGCCGATCTGCGCAAGGTATTTGATATGGCGCGCAAACGGCGCGAGATCGGCCGCGGCACGGTGCTGTTCGTTGACGAGATCCACCGCTTCAACCGCGCCCAGCAAGACGCGTTTCTGCCGGTGGTCGAAGACGGCACTGTGATCTTGATCGGCGCCACGACCGAGAATCCGTCATTCGAGCTGATCGGCGCTCTGCTGTCGCGTGCCCAGATCTTTGTGCTGCGGCGGCTCGGTGACGATGATCTCGAAACCCTCCTGCGCCGCGCCGAGGCGGCGCTCAGCCGCGGATTGCCGTTGACCCCCGACGCGCGCGCGGCATTGCGGGCTATGGCGGACGGCGATGGCCGTTTTCTGTTGAACCTTGTCGAGGAGATTGCGCGCCTTCCCGCCGATGTGGTGCTCGATCCAGCCGAACTTGCCCGGCTTGTGCAGCAGCGCGCGCCGCTCTATGACAAAGCGCAGGAAGGGCACTACAATCTGATCAGCGCCTTGCATAAATCTCTGCGGGGTTCGGATGCAGACGCCGCTCTCTACTGGCTCGCGCGCATGTTGGCGGGCGGCGAAGACCCGATTTACATTCTGCGGCGGCTGACGCGAGCAGCGGTCGAGGATATCGGTCTCGCCGAGCCGCAGGCCCTGGTTCAGACGCTCGCCGCCTGGGATGCCTATGACCGGCTGGGCGCGCCAGAGGGTGAATTGGCGATTGCGCAGTGTGTGATCTATCTCGCGACCGCACCCAAGTCGAATGCCACCTATACTGCTTTTGGCGAAGCGCAGCAGATGGCGCGCGAGACCGGCTCGCTAATGCCGCCGATGCACATCCTCAACGCGCCAACCGCTTTGATGCGCAATCTCGGCTATGGCAAGGGGTACGCCTACGACCACGCCACCGAGGACGGATTTTCGGGACAGAACTATTTTCCAGAGGGGGTTCCGCGCCGCGGTTTTTATCGGCCGAGCGATCGCGGCTTTGAGCGCGAGATCAAGAAGCGATTAGATTATTGGGAAAGGCTCCGTTCCCGGCGCGCTCAGGAATGACCGGAGGCTGGGTCCCTAATTTTTGGTCATCATTCATGTTTGCGGTGGAGCAGCAGTTTTCGCGACAGAGTGCAGCCTCGCGGGTTGGCGCCGCCGGCCCGGCACCGGCGGGGCCCGCACGATGATCGGATCGGTTTTGATGAATCAGACCGTAACTGTAGCCGACGAGGACGGCTCGTTGCGCCTCGACCGCTGGTTCAAGCGGCATTATCCGGCGCTCGCCCATGGCCGGCTCGAAAAGCTGTTGCGCACGGGCCACATCCGCGTCGATGGGAAGCGCGCCAAGGCGGGAGATCGGATCATGCCGGGTCAGGCGATCCGGGTCCCGTTCTTGAACGAAACCGAACCTACAGCCCCGGTAACGCCGCGCAGAATATCCAATGCCGATGCGGCGATACTGGAAGCGGCCATCCTGCACCGCGACGATCAGGTCATCGTCCTCAATAAGCCGCCTGGCCTTGCTGTCCAAGGCGGGACGCGCTCCGAGCGGCACCTCGACGGGCTTCTCGACGCGCTGCGCTTCGGCTACGCTGAGCGGCCGCGGCTTGTCCACCGCCTCGACAAGGACACGAGCGGCGTCCTTATTATCGCCCGCACCGCCGCGGCGGCGGCATTTCTGACCCGCGCTTTTCGCGATAAGACGATACGCAAGATCTATTGGGCACTCACCGTGGGTCGGCCCAAGCCGACACAGGGACGGATCAGCTTGGCGCTGGCGAAACAGGGTGGCCCCGGCGGCGAGCGGGTGCGCGCCGATCCCGACCAAGGCAAGAATGCCGTCACCTATTATCGCGTCATCGACAGCGCCGGCGAACACGCCAGCTGGCTTGCGTTGCTGCCGATAACGGGCAGAACGCATCAGCTGCGCGCCCATTGCGCGGCGATCGGCACGCCGATCCTCGGAGACCCGAAATATGGCGAGGCCGCCGCGCAACTCGCCGGCGTGCCGAATGCACGGCAGCTGCACCTGCATGCACGCGAGTTGGCGATCCCGCACCCGCAGGGCGGTATTCTGCGCGTGGTGGCGCCGCTGCCGCCGCATATGCGTCAAAGCTGGGAATTCTTCGGCTTTTCCGGCGATGCAAATGAGCCGTTTGCACTGTTGGATATAGAATGAAGCGCTTTTATGACCATGCCGATATCATGCCGGCCGGGCCCGGGTATGGCGTCGCCCTCGACGGCAAACCGATCAGGACCCCGGCGAAGCGGGATCTGATCGTTCCGACCGCGACGCTCGCCAAAGCGATAGCGGAGGAGTGGAACGCCGGGAAGGGCGATATCCGAGCAGAGGAATTGCCGCTGACTCAGATCGCCAACACCGCAATCGATCGGGTGAGTCCGCAACGCTCGCTGATTGTGCGGCAAATCGCGGATTATGCCGGGACCGATCTCGTTTGCTATCGCGCCGCCCGTCCTCCCGAGTTGACGGCGCGTCAGTCGGCGACGTGGCAGCCGCTCGTCGACTGGGCGGTGCTGCGCTATGACGCACCGCTCGAGATCACTGCCGGCGTCATACCGATCGCCCAGCCGCCGGCCAGTCTGCACGCCTTTGCTGCTGCAGTCGCCGAGTACGACGATTTTGCGCTGGCGGCGTTGCATCTGGCAACCGCTGCGTGCGGCTCGCTCGTGATTGCATTGGCGCTGGTCGAAGGCCGACTCGACGCAGATCAAGCCTTTGCCGCCTCGCAACTTGATGAGACCTTTCAGATCGAGGCGTGGGGCGAGGATTTGGAACAGGCCCAGCGCCGGCAGGCGCTTGCCGGCGACATTACGGCGGCGGCGAATTTCCTATCGCTAATGCGTGACTGAGTCCGGGGCTCGGCGCATCCACACCGCGTCGGGGGTGACGACGAAGTCGACCCGACCGTCCTCCAGGGTCTTTAGACACTCCTCGGGGCGATTGACGATCGGCTCTTCATGTACGTTGAGGCTGGTATTGACCAGCACAGGCAGCCCGGTGCGTGCCTTGAAGGCTGCCAAGACATCAAAATAACAAGGGTTGGCGGCGCGTGCGATCACCTGCGGCCGTGCACTGCCGTCGACATGCACGATGCCAGGGATCCGTTCGCGCCATTGGCGGCGCACAGCGCAGCTGATTGTCATGAAGCGCGCCGCGTACCGGTTCCGCGGACCGATGTCGAACACCGCGCCGGCGTCGTTCTCTGCCACGACCGGCGCAAAGGGCATAAACTCGCTTCGCTTGAGCCTTTGGTTCAGTTTGTGACTGATGTCCGGGTCGGCAGGATTGGCGAGGATGCTGCGGGCGCCAAGTGCGCGCGGACCATACTCCATCCGGCCACAATAAATGGCACCGATCCGTCCTTGCGCCAGCCACTCTGCTGCGGTCGCGATCGGATCGCCGGTGACCCTCAGGACCGCTGATGACGCGCCAAAGATGTTGGCCACCCCCAGATCGAAGTCGCCACCCCAATAGACATCGGTCAACCGCTGACGCTGTGACAGCCATGCCGGCAAACCATCGCGTTCGAGCAAAAATTGCAAGGCGCCGCCGATGACGAGACCCTCGTCGCCCATTGGCGGGACGATAAAGACTTCTTCGACATCCAGGGTTTCGGCGAGGAGCCGGTTGAGCCGAACATTGGCGAAAACTCCACCAGCCAGCCCCAGTCGTCGGACCTTGTGCTTGTCTAACAAACGGCTGACCGCTTCCCGAATGCAGTGTTCGAGCAGGGCCTGCACCGAGGCAGCGGCATTCTCGCGAGTTTCGCTTTGAGCGAGAGTATGGAAGCACTCTCGCATCGCGGAATGGTTGGCAAAATCCATCGTGATTTGACCGTCCGCGGATATATCGTAGTGACGCAGCAGATCGGGCAACAGGGTCGGCTCGCCATAGGCGGCGAGCCCGGTCAATTTGCCTTCGTGGCGGTTGATCTTCCAGCC
>JAFAOB010000331.1 GCA_019238055.1 Alphaproteobacteria bacterium | reverse complement strand
GCGCGTCGTCTCTAGCCGGAACCGTCGCAACCCCCGTGGGGTCAAGCGCAAGATGAGCAATTTCCCGATCCGCCGCAAAACCGACTGCGCCCTACCGGTGATTAACATCACCAAGGCAATTCAGATATCTAAATGAACAGTATTGATGCTAGACCCGCTCCTCCATCACCTCTCGCTCTGACTAATTCTGGCGAACACTCTTTAATTTAAAGAATGCGCGGCAACGACCGCTATCCTGGGAACATTCTTACACGGCCGAATTATCGGCGTCGGCGCGCGCGATGGGCTTCGCTGCTCTCAGCCCATCTTACAGCTGACCTCACAAAAGAGCCGGAGAGTGCGTGTCACGCTTGCCGGCTCAGTATTGGCGCTCAGTGTTGGCGCGCGAACTTGTCGACGCCACGCTCTGTCGTCAATCCGGCGTATATGTCGCCGCGCGAGTCGACACCCACCCCGTGGACGTGACGGCTCTCCAAGCGGGCCAGCACCCTTCCGTTCGCATCGCGCACGCAGACATAAGCGGGCTTGCCGTCGTCTTCCTGTTCGGCAATGTAGAAATTGCCGTCCTTGCCGCGAGTGATGTCGTTTGGCCCGCCCATGCCGGTCCACTGGCCGAGGAAGTCGCCCTCCGGTGTAAAGATCTGAATGCGCTTGTTCGACCGGTCGGCGACATAGAGCTTGCCGTCATCGTCGAACGCGATGCTGTGCGGCAGATGAAACTGCCCCTCGCCGTTGCCCGGCACGCCCCACGATTTGACGAGCTGACCGTCGCGCGTAAACCGGTGCACGCGCGCGTTGCGGTAGCCATCGGTCACGTAAATGTCGCCATTGGGGTGGGCCATCATCTCGGTCGGGTGGTTGAACGGTCCGGCCGCGCGCTCCGCCAGCCAGTTGGTGATACGGCCCGTATCGGAATGCACGCCGCGCGTGCCAAGCTCCAACAGGGGTTTGCCATCCAAGGTGAACGACTTCGCGACCGAGTCCGAGCGATCGGTGGTATAGACGACATCGCCGACGATCTTCAGACCGTGCGGGTCGGTAACCTCGCCGCTGCCCCAGGCGTCCAGATATTTGCCGTCGCGGTCGAATACAACGACCGGCGGATCCTTGCGCTGGAACACGTAAATGCGGTCCTGGGCATCGGCCGCCACCCGGCTGACCAGCCCAAAGGTTTCGCCATTCGGCAATTTGAAGAAATCAGGGATCAGCTCGTAGGTATATTCGCCTGTCCCAACTTGTGCCATCGCTGTTTCCCTCCCTAAAACCGACGACTGAAATCCGCTGCATCGTTTGCAGCGGCACGATGCCCACCCCGGACATCGTTGCGTTCCCGACCTCGTTACATGCACATGTAAGAGGCTTGGATGGAAAGCTTAGCGCATTCGCCGTCGATCGTCGCTAGTGATGCGAGTCGGACAGGTGATACCCTCCAATCATCAACTGTTCCGCTCGTCAGAGCCGGGAGCATGATCGTGCTACAGGCACAAATTCGCCGCGCTCTACCAAGTGAGGCTGCGAGCCTCAGCGCCCTTGCGCTGCGGTCCAAAGCGCTGTGGGGCTATGACGCCGCCTTCATCGAAGCATGTCGCGCCCCTCTGACCGTAGACCCCGAGGCCATTGCGAAATGGCCCTTCTACGTCCTCGACGAAGGGGACACCATCACTGGCTTCTACGGCCTGAGCGGCCAGCCTCCTCGGGGAGAGATCGAATTTCTGTTCGTCGAGCCGGACAGCGTTCGCAGTGGTCGCGGGCGGCAATTGGCACGGCATTTCTTGGCATTGGCCCGAAAGCTGGGATTCGAGGAGTTGGATGTTTCGGCAGATCCCTTTGCCGAGGGCTTCTATGTGGCGATGGGTGCCACGCGGATCACCAAAGTTCCATCCGACGCGATCCCAAATCGCCTGATCCCGCGATTGAGATTTTCCCTGCTCACGGATCGTGTCAGGGCACCCTCTGTCTGATTTGAACCACCAGCTTGGCGGGTCTCATTGTTAGGCGCGCTCACAAGCCAATAAAGATCAATGATTGCCGAACGGCACCTGGCCAAGCGCGCAATGCCTCGGCTGTCTCGCCCCGGCGCTCCGGCGCAGCCGGTCATCACTTTTGTTGCCGGGGCGGCACAGGCGAGCGCCAGTGTCGACTTCATAACAGAAAAATTGCCATAATCGCATCGTACGATCGCCTCCGACCCGTACCCGCGAACCCGAGGAGGCGTGCCGTGCTTGTAAATTCGCTGCAAAAACAGCAGGAGGCCGAGGCCCTGGTGCAACAGCCGGCCCGCGACGCAAAGGGCCGGTTTCAAAAGGGCCACTCCGGCAACCCTCAGGGACGGTTCAGAAAGGGAGGATCGGGCAACCCGGCCGGGCGCCACCAGGCGCGCGCAACAAGGCAACGATGATGGCCGAGTTGCTGCTCGACGGCGAAGCCGAAGCGCTGACCCGCAAGGCGCTCGAATTGGCGCTCGCGGGTGACGCGACGGCACTGCGGATGTGCCTCGACCGCATCATCGCGCCGCGCCGTCAGCGGCGGGTGGAGTTACCGGTCCCGGAGGTCGCCAGCGTCGCCGATCTCGGCACCGCGATGGCGGCGATTACCAATGCCGCCGCGCACGGCACTATTACGCCGGGCGAGGCCGTCGAATTGGCGCGGGTGGTCGAGATCTTTGTCCGTGCGGCCGAGGCCAGCGATTTCGATCGGCGTCTGCGCGCGCTGGAGGCGGAAGATGATGCGGCGACCTACTGACGTAATCACAGTGCGCGGTATAAAGGATGCGGATCCCGCGCGGGATCGAAGCGGTCCCTCGCCTCCCCGCCAGCGCCGGCTTATGATGTCGTTCGATTTTGGGAGCGGCCTCCCGATGCCTGGACCTCGCTACCAAGATGATTTCTACGCCTGGACCCAGTACCAGGCCGCGGTGGTGCGCCAAATGCCGGTAACCGATATCGGCTTTGACCGCGAGCACGTCGCCGAGGAGATCGAGGCTCTTGGGCGAAACGAACGCGATGCGGTACGCCGCCAAATCCGACTGATCTTCGCCCACATTTTGCTGCTGACCCATTCACCCGCGGAATTGCCGCGGTCGGAGTGGCGAGACGCAATCGACGACGCGCGTCAGATCGTGTCGGACAAAATGACGGCAAGCTTGCGCCGCGAGACCGAGGACATGCTGGCGAAGCTCTACGCCGATGGTCGAAATCGGGCCGAATTGACATTGCGCGCCCAAGGAGCGCGCAATGCTGCCGCCGAATTGCCATTGGTTTGCCCTTACACCTTGGACCAACTTCTGCTCGAAGACTGGTACCCGAACGCCCTGGAGCACAGTCATGACGCGTGATTTTGTCGGCTATGGCGGCGAGCCGCCGCATGCCGGATGGCCCAATGACGCGCGGATCGCAGTCAATTTCGTGATCAATTTCGAGGAGGGCTCAGAACTCTCTTATCCGACCGGAGACGGTGTTTCGGAAGGCGGATTGACCGAAATGATCGGTGCCGATCTCGGGATCACGGGCCGCGATCTCGCCGCAGAAAGCATGTTTGAATATGGCGCGCGCGTCGGTTTCTGGCGGCTCCACCGCATCTTTACCCGCTTTGCCGTGCCGGTGACGATCTTTGGCTGCGCCCGCGCATTCGAAGCCAATCCGCCGGCGGCCGCGGCGATCGCCGCGAGCGATTGGGACATTTGCAGCCATGGCTATCGCTGGACCAACCATCCGGGGCTGCCGGAGACCGAGGAGCGTCGCCAAATCGCCGACGCTGTCGCGTTGATTCGCCAGACGACCGGCAAGACCCCGCTCGGCTGGTACTGCCGTTATGCGCCGTCGGAGAATACGCGCCGTCTGCTCGTCGAGCAGGGCGGGTTTCTCTACGACAGCGACACCTACAATGACGAGCTGCCCTACTGGGTTCGGGTTGGCGACAGGCCGCACCTCGTCGTCCCCTATTCGCTGACCACCAACGATTCGAAATTCGGTCGTGGCGTGTTCGGGTCGGGCGAGGATTTCTTCGGCTTTCTGCGCGACAGCTTTGATGTCCTCTACGAGGAAGGTGTCGAGCGGCCGCGAATGATGTCGATCGGGTTGCACATGCGGCTGACCGGCCATCCCGGGCGCGCCAAGGCTCTCATTCGCTTTATCGAGTACCTGCGCGCTCACGATCGCGTATGGATCTGCCGGCGCGAGGACATCGCCCGCCACTGGATCGGCCGATTCCCGCCTCCAGCCTAGTCATGGGTTAAGAGGCGGTAGGACGGTACGATACCCGCGACGGGAACATCACGCTTTTGCGCGCGCGCGGAACCGGCGCGCGCGATGACCGCTTAAGTAACCGGGCGGTAGGCCATCGGCCGCTTTCAAATTTTCATTAACAAATTTTTTATAATTTTAATTTGCCAGCGCGATCCGTTCTCTTCGTGCCGGAAGCGGTCACAAGCCAAGCTCAATAAAAGGGCTCATCAACAAGAATAAAAATTAAGAATTGGAGAAATAGATCGGTCAGACCGCTAAGCATCTATCAGTTTAGCAGGCATCCCCAGAGCTTTGGGAGCGGGAGACATTTGAGGAGGAGTTTGATGGCGCGCCGGAGGCCCCGCGTGAGCCAGGAGAGCCTTCCACGAGC
>JAFAOB010000330.1 GCA_019238055.1 Alphaproteobacteria bacterium | reverse complement strand
AAAACAGCTGGGCCACGAACGAAACAAGGAGGAAGGCGGCGTCGACGGACGGCAGTCCGCGGTGTAGCGCAAGCCGCGCCAACATCAGGCAGCAGCCAAGTCCCACGAGCCCCGCTGTGGTGGTCAGCCTGGCACCGAACCGATCGGCAAATCGGCCTCCCAGTAAAGCTCCGCCAACCGCCCCAATGCCATAGAACAGAATCACCTCGGCGATCTCGTCGACCGTATGACCCGAGGCGGTCAGGCCCGTGCCGAGATAGGTGAACATGGCGTAAAGAGCTGTACTCCATATTACTGTCGGTATCAGGCGGATGACGGCCGGCGAGATCCGCACCCCAGCACCATTGCTCGCGGGATCGCTATTGTCTAGGTCCTGCGGCCAAACACGGCGATTGACCCAGGCCAGGACCAGGCTTGCGGCTGCGAGCACGACAAAAACGCTCTGCCATCCGAGCCACGCACCAGCCAAAGCGGCGCCGGGTGCCGCGACCGACAATGACACCAGCAACCCCGAAACCGCGATGCCCAAATGCGTCGCGCGCCGGCGCGACGCTGCACAACCACTGACAAGGGTGTAGATCACCGGCGAAATGCCGGCCGCAGCCGCCCCCGCGGCCAATCGCATCGCGAGCAAACAGGCGAAGCTCGTCGAAAGGGCGGTCAGCAAATTTGCAGTCGCAAAGCCGACCAGGCAAAACATGAGCACTCGTCGGCGGCCGATTTTGTCGGCGTGGTGACCGAGGACGGGCGCGCTGATCATGTAGGAGAGCGAAAACAGGGTCACCGCTGACCCTGCGAGCCCCGGCGAAATTTTGAAATCCGTTGCTATAGCCGGCAAGAGCGGGGAAATTGCGAATAAATCTGCACCAATGATAAACAGCGTCATCCAGCTAACCATCAATCTTTTGAATACCGTGCTGCGAACAGCGATGGACTTTTTGTGATATTCGTCGCTTTCGCGGTTGTGGATGCCGATTTCACTCTGCGAAGAGGTATCGAGCGTCACGCTATGAGGCAACACACACTCCTCATTTTAAAAGAATGCGATGATGATCGTCATTTGTCCTTTATGTTTACTTAACATCTATTTTCTAGCTTCGACTTTGAGGCGGACGCGAAACCGCGCAGCAACCCGGTGCGCGATCCCTGTTTCAATGCCGAGGTACTGCCATGAAATTCGCCAACAAACCGACGGGTTCGAACCTCGATGCCGCTCGATCATTCCCTTTGGGAGAGACCGACTTTAAGGCAATAGCTCTGCTGCTCATCCGCCATCGGCCATCGCGCATGCCGTTCTTCAGGCGCCTTGCCGCTGCACCATCAAGGGTCGTGAGAGACCCGCTACTCCTCGGCAGGATACATTTGAATTACCAGGCCGCGATGCATGCCACCCGGGCCGCTGTTTATCACCTTCCTCACCTCGACAGCCCGGCGCTGCGCCGGCGCAAGCTCCAGATTTTTATCGATGACGATGGTCTCGCCGGCGGCGACACCCACCATTATCAATTGACCCGAGCGTTTGGCAGCATCGGCGCGGCGTTTCTGCTCGACGATGAGGCGTTCGCCGAGCCCGCCGAGCTGTGCCGGCATCTCGAAGCCGAAACCGCCCGTTTTGTTGGTTTGGCTGCCAAACTCTACGCCAGATCGCTGGGCCCCTGGTGCGTGATCGAAACCCTGTCGGTCGATTGGATGCGCGCCCTTGCCGAGGCTCTCTCGGTGCATTTTCCGGAATTCGGTCGGCAGCCCTACTTTGCCGAGTGCTTCACAAACGCGGTCGAAGAGCGCCATGCGGCCGAAGCGCTCGCGGTCACGCAATTGATCCTGGACACCCGGCCCGAACTGATCGACCGCACCTTGCGCGACGCCGCAACGATCGCGAGAGCGCTGGATGGGGTGTGGCGCCACCTCGACCGCATCGTCCGCGACGCAATCGGCGCTGCCGCACCAGATAACAAGCGCCAATCCCGTCGCGTTGGCCATCTGCGAGCGGGCTCGATTGACCATTACATCCGCTGCGGAACAAAAACCGCCGCGGCCTAGCTGTGCCGCTGCTACGAGACCGGCGAGGCGATGACCGATCTGCTCCGCATCCCGCCGATGCCCGAGGGGAAAACCCATTGGGACATGCTGTCGAGCCACTAAAGGCTTTTCCGATGCGGCGCGGCCTCGGCAGGGCCGCCGCCGGGCGTTGGTGAAAACGCAGCGATCCATCGGCAGGAGTTCGCCGCCGATCGGGCGCTCGCATTGGCGGCCTGCAGTCCCATATCAACCGCCAACCAGGGTGGTGGAGGTTGCAATGGCGGCGAGGCTGCAACGGCGCGATTTGTGGGACAACCCGATGGGTACGAACGGGTTCGAATTCATCGAATATACCGGGCCCGAACCGCAGGCTTTGGCTGCGTTGTTCGAGCGGATGGGGTTTATTGCCGCAGCGCGCCACCGTTCGAAAAACGTAACGCTGTATCAGCAAGGCGATGTCAACTTCATCTTGAACGCCGAGCCGGAAAGCTTCGCCCAGGCCTTTGCGCGGCTGCACGGCCCTTCGGTTTGCGCGATTGCGTTTCGGGTTGCCGACGCCGCCAAGGCGTATGAACGCGCGATCTCGCTCGGGGCCAAGCCGGTGCATGGCAAGGTCGGACCGATGGAGCTCAATATCCCGGCGATCGAGGGTATCGGCGGCAGCCTGATTTACCTCGTCGACCGCTATGGCGACCATACGATCTACGATGTCGATTTCGTCCCGACAGCCGAAGCAAAGGCCGGGGCGAATGTCGGGCTGACGCGTGTCGATCATCTGACGCATAACGTCCATCGCGGGCGGATGGGATTGTGGGCGGAATTCTACGAGCGCTTGTTCAATTTCCGCGAAATCCGCTATTTCGACATCGAAGGAAAATTGACCGGGCTGCGCTCGCAGGCAATGACCAGCCCCGACGGGAAAATCCGCATCCCGATCAATGAGAGCGCCGACGACAAATCGCAGATCGCCGAGTACCTCGAGGCCTATCATGGCGAGGGCATCCAGCACATCGCGCTGGCGACCAACGACATCTACACGACAGTCGAGACATTGGCGCAGCGCGGCATCTCGTTCATGTCGGTCCCCGATACCTATTACGAGGCGGTCGACGAGCGGGTGCCTGGGCATGGGGAAGATCTCGGCCGCTTGCGGCGCGACCGCATCCTGATCGACGGTGCGCCTGGCGAGGGCCAAGGACTGCTGTTGCAGATCTTTACCGACACGGTGATCGGACCGATTTTTTTCGAAATCATCCAGCGCAAGGGCAATGACGGGTTTGGCGAGGGCAATTTCCGTGCGCTGTTCGAATCGATTGAACGCGACCAGATCCGTCGCGGCGTACTGTCTCGTGATTTGACGCGCGAACCGGTACGCTGAACCCATTGGACAAGCGGGCTCTCGTCGGCGATCCCCAGGAGCGGACTGGCGCATCTTGCTTTCCTATGAGGTTGATGCGATCCACCGCTGAGCGGCCGTCAGTGGCTCGGAAGCGCCAGGCGCAGACCCGTCGCAAGGTTTTCGGCTCAGCGCATTCGCGTGGGAGCGGCGGGATGCGCCTGGATTAAGCTCGCGGCTCGGCTGCGGCGCTCCTGATCGGCCGCAGATCTACGCAAGAGTTGGGGGACCATGACAT
>JAFAOB010000271.1 GCA_019238055.1 Alphaproteobacteria bacterium | reverse complement strand
CGGGAGCGGAGTAAGCATGGGGCGTAACCGAAGGGCGTCGAACACCCTTCAATTGCGCGCCTTGCCTGCAAGGCGCGCCCGCTTCGCGGGCGCGCCGTCAACCTGAAATGGCCGCAATCCACAAAAAATTTGACGCCCGAAGGCGCTCCCAAAGCCGCTGAAACTCTAAACTCTAGTTGATTTAATTATAAATCTCTTTTTTGTAGTCATGTAAATACCTTAAGCATTTTCAATGACTTGGATGCCAATGGGCAAAGTTCGGATTAGTGGAAATCAGGGTCGAGACCGGGCAGTTCGGGCACAGCAAACTTGCGGCCTTCAAATAAGCCCGATTGTACCCGCTGGATGGGCACAAATGCCCGCGTCTGAGAATCGTTTGAGATCCTTCGGCTGACGACCGCCGCGATACCACGATCATCAAGCGCGACACTCTTGCTGTTTTGAAGTGCAAACCCGCGGCACTTGCCAAAGTGCCGTTTGCTGTCAGTCTTCGTTACAAAGTTGCGCGGGGAGGGAGTATGCGCTGGGGACCGATCGCTGTGGCCGGCATCGTGATTGCGGCCGTTCTTGTGGCCCTGGGCTCGGCAAGCGGCGTGATGGTGGATTGGGCGTGGTTCTCGACAATCGGCTATGTCAGCGTGTTCCGGACCGCGTTTGCCATAAAGGCGGTCATCTTCGCCGTCGTATTTTCCGCTTCGACCTTGCTTTTGTGGGTCAACGGGGTAATGGCCCTGCGATTTACCTCGCAACGCCGAACGCGACTCCCGCGCTCGCTCGACCCAATCTTTATGACAGTTCAGCCCCTGCCCGCCGCAGCAAATGAATTGTTGCGACCTGCTGGCCCAGTGCTGCCTTGGGGTTTGATAATCTTTGGTGTTGCTCTCGTCATCGCACTATTTGTTGCCATTGCGGAGATCGGGAAATGGGATCTGATCCTCCGCTTTATTTACCAGGTGCCATACAGTCGGACCGATCCGGTATTTAACAGGGACATCGGCTTTTACCTGTTTTCGCTGCCGGTCTACATAGCGCTCAAGAATTGGATGATGCTGATCCTATTTCTGAGCGCGGTCATGGCCGGAGCCATTTATGTGGCGGACGGGCAGATCAACCTGGATCGTCGGCCATGGCGCATCTCGTCTGCCGTCGTAGCTCACGGCTCCGTCCTGCTGGGTTGCTATTTCGCCGTAAAGGCCTGGTCTTATGCGCTCGACCGATATCTTCTGCTCTACAATGACAACGGCGTCGTCGTCGGCGCCGGATACGCCGATGTCCATGTCGGTCTGCCCGGGCTTTGGGTGCTGATCTTTCTTGCGGCCGCCGCCGCCCTCCTCGCATGGGCCAATGCGCGACGGCAAAAATACGGGCTCGTCATCATCGCGACGGCGCTGGTCTTTGGCGGTTCGTTCGTGTTCGCCGGGCTGGTCCCGGCTCTGTACGAACGTCTTTACGTAAAGCCGAGCGAGTTGCAGCTCGAGACCCCGTACATCACGCGCAGCATCGACCTCACCCGGGAGGCGTACAACCTTCGGCAAATCACCGTAAAACCATTCCCTGCCAGGCAGGACCTGACGTTCGCGTCGCTGCAGCACAACCGTGGGACCATCGACAACATCCGGCTGTGGGACTGGAAGCCGTTGATGGACACCTACGCGCAACTGCAGGAGATTCGCACTTATTACAAGTTCCACGATGTCGATGTCGATCGCTACCACCTCGATGGTTCGTATCAGCAAGTGACTCTCGCAGCCCGCGAGTTGGTGCCGTCTCTGCTCTCGGCAAACGCACAGACCTGGGTCAACCGGCATTTGCTGTTCACGCACGGCTCCGGGGTCGTGATGTCGCCGGTCACGCAAAAATCTGCGGAAGGTCTGCCGATTTTTTATTTGAAAGACATCCCGCCGGTCGCTTCCGGCGGCCCTGCGATCACCGAACCGCGCCTCTATTTCGGCGAAGGTACCGACGAATACGTGATCGTCAGAGGCAGTACGCCAGAGTTCGATTACCCGAAAGGCCAGGACAATGCCTATACGACCTATGACGGTAAGGACGGTATCCCGATCGGCGCGACCCGCTGGCAGACGCTATTTGCGTGGTACTTCGATGATTTGAATATTTTGCTTAGCCGCTACATCACCGATGATAGCAGGATTTTGATTCACCGTGATATTCAGGATCGCATCAGCACGATCGCGCCGTTCCTGCAACTCGATCATGACCCATACATTGTGATCAGCGCAGGTCGGCTCTTTTGGATGCAGGATGCCTACACCACAAGCAACTGGTTTCCCTATGCCGAGCCGCAGCCCGATGGAGACATCAATTATATCCGAAACTCGGTCAAGATCGTCGTCGACGCCTACAACGGGTCGGTGGCGTTCTACGTCGCCGATCCAACCGATCCGATCATCGCGACCTACCGGCGCATCTTCCCGGCGCTGTTTCAGCCGCTCGACGCAATGCCGTCAGACCTGCGGCAACACATTCGCTACCCTGAAGACCTGTTTTTAATTCAGGCGCTAGAATACCGCGCGTACCACATGGATGCGCCCGAGGTCTTCTATAATCGCGAGGATCTTTGGCAGTTTCCGCGCGAGCCCGCGGCGCCGGACGGCGGCTTCAGCCGGCGCGAGCCCGCTCGGATGGCCCCCTATTACATCATGATGCGGCTGCCCGGAGAGCCGCATGCCGAATTTTTTCTAATGCTGCCAATGGTGCCAAGCCAGCGGGAGAACATGATCGCCTGGCTCGCGGCGCGCTGCGATCCGCCCGACTACGGCAAGCTGATCGTCTACGAGTTCCCCAAGGAAAAGCTTGTCTACGGACCGTTTCAAATCGAGGCGCGCATCAACCAGAACACCAAGATTTCGCAGCAGATCTCGCTGTGGAACCAGATGGGATCGCGGGTGATCCGCGGAAGCCTGCTGGTCGTACCGATCGAGAACTCGATCCTCTATGTCTCGCCGCTCTATCTGCGCGCCGAGACCGGACAGTTGCCGGAACTCAAACGAGTCATCGCCGCCTATGGCGACCGGGTGGTCATGGAGGAGACGCTGCCCGAAGCACTCGCCGCGCTGTTTGAAGAACCTGCTCCGGTCACCCCTCCACCGAAACCCGAGGGAGCCTCCTTAGCGCCGGCTGACAAGAACGCAGCCGAGGCTCTCCGACATTACGATCAGGCAGTCGCGCGCCTGAAAGCGGGGGATTGGGCGGGCTTTGGCGCTGAACTTGATGCGCTCCGCCCACTCCTCGAACAGCTCAGCCGGAACCCGGTGTCTCACTAGATCGGTCCTTTATGGCCCGGGTTCAATTTAGCCGTGTGGCGCCCAAACCCGCAATGGGCCGATGCTCAAGACGGAATTCTTCTGGGAGACACAAGAGGCCAGGATTAAGCCGCAAACCAACAATGATCACCCCTTGCTCCGCCGCGCCATCACCAAATTTCTCCTTTGCG